>NZ_JBFRCY010000059.1:0-17848 GCF_052113305.1 Terriglobus sp. YAF25 | reverse complement strand
CCCTATCACTGTGCCGGTTCTGCTGATTCACGGCGGAGGCGACGATGAGGAGCGCATGCTTGCAGCCACCTCACACGAGGGAATTCATCGGCTGCCAGAGGGATCAGTACTGGAAGTATTTCCCGAAGCACCGCACGACATGCACGCCGTCTGGCCGCAGGTCACGGAGAAACTGGTGATTTGGTTCCGGAAACATCTGGGGTGAATAGTAAAGTGCACCGCGGGCAATTGAGCTCGCATGCAGGCACGAATCACATCTTAGCGCCGCGCCCCTCAGCTAGCGCCTTCTGTGCATCAAGTCTCGCCTTCCGTAAGGAGGCCACCGGATCCGTAGTAGGTGCGTATTCCATCCCGATGACGCGGTTGTAATTCAGCTTCCCTAAGCTGCGATAGATGTTGGTGTAGTCGATTTCACCGGTTCCCGGTTCATTCCTACCCGGAACATCCGCGACGTGAACCAGCCCCACCCACTCGATATTTGCTTCGAGCTTCTCGATCAGGTTTCCGCCACCGCGCTGCTCGTGATAGAAGTCGTACAACACTTTCACGTTGGGACGGTTTACCGCGCGCACAATCTCAAAGCCCTCCTTCACTGACGTAAGGAAGATGGTGGGGTTCTCAATCAGATCAATTGGCTCAATCACGATATTGATTCCCTGCTTGTCTGCAATGTCGGAGGCACGCAGCAGATTTTCGACAGCGGCGGTATATTGCACCTGCGGATTGACGCCCGGTAGCTTCTTGCCGGATTTGATGTTGATCTGAGGGCATTCGAGCCCCTTGGCAATGCGGCAGTGTTCTGTCACACTCGTCGCAAATTCTTCAGATTGCCCCGGAATCGCAAAACTCGCCTGAAGTCCGCTCAACATATCGATTACTACGTCGAGGGATCGCATCTTCGCCAGAATGCGCCGCTGTTCCTCGGGTGTCCACTTCTGGAAGTATCCGATAAGCTCCACCCCCTGGTAGCCCGCCTCGGCGATGACTTCAATACAGCGGTCGTACGAGGGCAGCTTTAGCATGTGGATCTCGCAGGAGAACTTCGAGGCGGAAAGAGCCGGCGTCTGGGGGGTGAAGAGGTTCATAGAGCGCTCAAAGGCGGAATCTGTAGCGAAGATGAGTGTATCGGGCTACACGTTTCCGACTCAAACGAGAAGCCAACATCACGTTACCGCTGTCTCTGATTCCTTTTATTRAGACTCAGATTGACACTCTGTACCAATACTGTGGTACAGTTTGCGGCATGATCTTTCGCCTCAACCCGGCCTCCGGTCATCCTCTCTATCTCCAGCTCATGGAGCAGGTGCGTCATGCTGTCGAGACCGGCGTTCTACAGGACGGCGACCTCATGCCCAGTATCCGTACGCTCGCCGAAGAGCTTGTCATCAGCCACAACACCGTCGCCAAAGCCTACATGGAGCTGCAGCACGAAGGCCTGCTCGAACTGCGCCATGGCTCCGGCGCTTACATCTCCGCGCCGCGCAGTGGTAAGCTACGCGCCGCCAAGCTGCTCAAGGCACAGACTCGCGTCCGTGGTCTCGTTGAAGAGATGCTCGACGACGATTTCTCCGCCGATGAGATTCGGCGTCTCTTCGAGGCCCAGCTCATCCACTCCACCGTCACCGCGAGGAAGCCATGATTCCCGAGCGTGTCATCCAGACCAGCGAACTCACCAAGAACTATGGCAGTTTCCGTGCAGTCGACCATCTCAACCTCAGCGTCCGCGCCGAGCGCATCACCGGCTTTCTGGGCCGCAACGGAGCGGGCAAAAGCTCCACCATCAAGATGCTCCTCATACCGAACGGCGGCTCCTTGCCGAATACCGCCTTCCCTCCAACCGCAAGGTCAAAGCGCTCTCCAAAGGCATGCGCACCAAGCTGGCATTGCTGCTTGCACTCTCACGTCATCCGGCGCTCCTCATCCTTGACGAGCCCACCGAGGGCCTCGACCCTGTCTCGATCGAAGAACTCCTGCAGACGCTTGTCAGCGCACCCGCAAATGGCACTGCCGTCTTCTTCTCCTCGCATCAGCTCTCCGAGGTCGAGCGTATCGCCGATGACATCCTCATGATCGACCGCGGCACTGCCGTGCTTGATATGTCGCTTGAGCAGATTCGTGAGAACTATCGCCGCATCTCGCTCGGCTTCCCCAATCCCGCACCACAGCTTCAGTCCATCCTCGGCGTACAGAAGATGCGCAGCGAAGGCCGCCAGATCACCATTCTTGCCAGCAGCAACGCCGACGCCATCGCACAGATGGGCCGTGAGCATGGTGCTGTCGATATTGCCGTCTCACCCGTCAATCTGCGCGAGATATTCCTTGAGACTGTGCAGGAACGGAACCGGCAGGACCAGCAGCGCCATCTGGAGCGCGAAGATGCTCTGGTATAAATCCCTCCGCGAGATCCGCACCGTCACTCTCGTCGGCTCTGCCGCGATGGCCGCCGCCTGCGTGCTCATCGTTTTCTATCAGCAGGCCATGCGCGCCAGCACCGATGCACCCATGACTTACATTGCCTACATCTGGAAGTCGGTCTACAACAGCATCGGCCGCGATATCTTCCTTATCCTCTCTGTCATCCTGGGTTCCGGCGGTCTGCTGCAGGAGCGTGGGCACGGCACCTCGGGCTTCACCCTCTCACTGCCCGTCAGCAGGCGACACGTCGTCATCACCCGCGCCGTCATGGGCTATTGCGGCGTACTCATGATTGCCGCTGTACCCGTCTTCGCCCTGCCGATGGCTTCGCGTTACATCGGCGAGTACTACCCCGTCGCGCAGACCTGCGGCTTCTTCGCTCTCTGGGCCGGTTGCGGAGCAGTCTTCTATGGCTTCACCTTCCTCCTCGCTCACCGGTTCGAAGGCGACTACATTGCCGTACTGCTTGCTATTCCCTCGCTCATGCTTTACGGGGTGCTGCTCAATCTTCCCTGGCTCGCACGCATACCAATGCTCAATATCTTCCATGTCATCAATGGCGAGGACATGCCCTTCTTCAATGAAGCCCAGCATCTGCTCGCCGCTCCGCTTCCCTGGCTTACACTGGCCGCTATGCTTGCCGTCAGTGCAACCTTCATCCTTCTTGCCGCGCGGCGTATCCAGCCGCTCGATTTCTAAGGAGAGTACCTATGCTCTGGTACAAAGCCTGGCGCGAAAGCAGCCTTCGATTCCTGATCAGCAGCGCCGCCATCACTCTGATGTGCCTGATTTACACACTCTTTCAGAGTCGCCTCTATCCGATCGTCGTGCATGCACAACCGCGCATCCACAATTACACGCAATACATTCACTGGACCATCTTCGGTGGTGCCACACGCGGCATACTGCAACTCAGTTGCCTCCTCCTGGGACTCGGCGGGCTCCAGCGCGAACGCAAGCAGAACACGCTGGGCTTCACGCTCGCGCTTCCCGCCAGCCGCCTCAGCCTGATCGCCTCACGTGCTGCACTCGGCCTGCTGCAGGTACTTGCTCTCGCGATGATCCCGTCGCTCGTCATCACTGGCGCATCGCATCTGGTCGGCCAGCAGCTTCCGTTGAACTACTCCCTGCGCTTCATCCCGCTCTGGGCCGTGGGCGGTATCTTCACCTACGCCATCTCATTGCTCGCATCCGTACTCTTCCCCAGTGAATACGTCTCGCTTGCCGTCGCCTACCTCGCTTACATCTTTTATCTCGCAGCAGCTCGCCTTCCCAGCCTCAGCCCCTTTCATCTGCATGTAGCCGACTTCATGAGCGGCCTCTTACCCCACTACCTCGACCGCAGCACGATGCTCTGGACAAACTCTTACGCGATAGCACCAATTGCGGGATTTTTCATCGCGGCCACTATATTGCTCGTCGTAAGCGGACTCGTCACAACGAAACAAGCTCTATAGCCTGCCGGCAGCTCCCAACTTTATTCAGAGTTGCGGATAGACCGGCCCATCGGCCCTCAGGGGCTAAAAGCCCCGCTCTATTGGCTATTGGTGCGGGACGGCTGAAGCCGTCCTCTTAAGCAAACATTCGCACCTTGCGATGCGAACGGACGGCAGGTTCTTGTTATGTCAGCATAACTAAAAGAATGGGGAGGCCCCTTAGCCTCCCCATTCTCTGCTTGCATTATCCAACAACTACCGTCCGTGGCCGTGTTCGCCACCACGCGGTTGGTCAGGATGTCCGCCTCCCTGTTGTGGGCGCGGGGTTTCCATTCGCTGCTGCGGTTGTTGCTGGCGTTGCTGCTGTTGCTCTTGCCGCATTTGCTGCATCTGCTGCTGGCGCTGTTGGTCCATCTGCTGACGCTGCTGCTGTTGCATCTGTTGCTGGCGTTGCTGCTCCTGCTGGCGTTGTTGTTGCTGCATTTGCTGTTGTTGCTGCATCTGCCGCTGCTGGTCAGCCTGCCGCTGYTGCATCATCTGCTGCTGACGCTGYTGYTCCTGMACACGCTGCTGGTTCTGCATCTCCTGCTGGCGTTGCTGCTGCGGTTGTTGCTGACGCTGCTGATCCACCTGCTGACGTTGCTGCATCTGGCGTTGCTGATCGGCCTGACGCTGCTGCTGTTCCTGCATCTGTTGTTGCTGACGCTGCTGCATCTGCTCCTGCTGTGTCTGTTGACGCTGTTGCATCATCGGCGTTGCTGCACCATCTGCTGACGGGCCGCCCACTGCGGGTTCACTGCATTCGGAGCCGGACGCTGGAAGCCATGATCGGCCTGCAGCGGACGATTCACGGCGACAACCTGCGGACGTCCACGATTCGCCGCGAAGAACGCATTGCGGTTCTGCATCGCCTCGTGCTGTACGGCGACCTGCTGCGTCATCGGGCGCACATGCTGCTCGCGATAGGCGAAGCGCTCCTGCTGAGCCGGCGGACGGTTGATACCGCCACGCCCACCGTAGTACGCCACACGTGTGTTGTTGATGTACGTGTTGTTGATCACCGTAACATTGCGCTGGTAGACGTAGGTCACCCGCGGAGGAACACGGTTGCACACACGGTTGTAGTAAAAGTGCGGTCCATTCCAGTAACCGCCCTGATAGCCGAAACCGATGTAGCCGAAGCCATAATTAATGCCGCCGTAGAAACCGATGTGCGGTCCCCAGTAGCCGCGGTAGAAGCGGTAGTGGCCGCCATGCCAGCCCCAGTAGCCGGGGGTCCAGAGCGCGCCAGTATATGGCGGGTATACCCACGCACCCGGCACCCAGTAGTAGCCGGTATCAGCGTAGTACCAGTAACCAGGCGTCCAGATGTAGTCCGGTCCGGGAGCCTCGGGCTGCTCATACTCCGGCAGCGCAGGCGGCGGATTGTCGGCGACAGCCTCATCGAGCGCATCCGCGCCCTGCTGATAGCTATCGTCGTCGTTCTGACCCTGGTCGTTGGCGTACTGCCCTTGATTGGGATCCTGATATTGCGCATTCGGATCCTGGTTTGGGTATTGCGCATTGGGATTCTGATACGCGGGCTGTGCCGTCTGGGCAGGCTGATAGGTCTGCGCAGTCGGCTGACCGTTCTGGTAGCTCTGCGCCTGACTCACCGCCTCATTCTGCTGGCTGTTTCCCTGGATGGGCTGGGCCATGTTGGAGTCGGCAGGATTCCCCGCACCCGGCTCCTGCAGCGCCGCCTGCACGCTACCCCGGCAACCGGCCAGCGGCAATGCCAAGAACGCCGCCATCACACTGATTCTGAGAGTATTTCCGTTCCCACCCATAGGTCACCTCTTCATACCGGATCTTTCTCACCGCCCGGCTGGTACCCATAGATAGACACACCCTGGCTCGCACACGTTGCCGCATCTTTTTGTTGCAAACGGTGTTGCCGGGGTTTACTTCACGAAGAGACGAAGTCCGTAGTAAATACTGCCCGCAATAAAGGCCGCCGCCGGCAGGGTGAAGAGCCACGCCAGCAGGATATTGCGGATCGTCTGCATACGCAGGCCGCTGCCATTGGCCAGCATGGTTCCGGCCACGCCTGAGCTCAGCACGTGGGTCGTACTCACCGGCAGATGGAAGCGATCCGCTGCGATGATGGTCGCCGCGGCGACAATCTCTGCCGAAGCACCCTGCGCGTAGGTGAGATGTTCCTTACCGATGCGCTCACCCACCGTAATAACGATGCGGCGCCATCCAACCATGGTTCCTAACCCGAGAGCCAGAGCAACAGCAACCTTCACCCAGACAGGAATAAACTTGGTCGCGTGATCGAGGTGGTCTTCGTAGTTCTTCAGCGTCTCCTTATCGGCGGCGGTGAAGGGCGGAACACCCTTTTCCTCGTTCGACTTGGACAGCAGGCGGATGGTCTCGCCCTCGACATACATATCGTTGCGGACGTTGCGCTGCTGGTCATCCGGAACGTCGGCGAGCTGATGGTGCGGGGCGACCTGGTGAGTGATCTCATCCGCCATACGCCGCGCCGCCGGAATGACGTCGGGCACCAGTTCCTTGGAGCGGATGTATGCGGTCAGCACTGTCCTGGCATCATTCACCTCGATGCCTTGCGGGGCATAGTGCTGGAAGACGCGCGCGGCCGACTCGCTGACAGCAACGAAGTCCTGCGTCTGCGAGAAGCCGAGAGCATGGTTCAGCGCATACGCCGTGGGAACCGTACCGATCAGAATCAGCATGATAAGTCCCATGCCCTTCTGACCGTCGTTCGATCCGTGCCCGAAGCTGACGCCGGTGCAGGTAAGGATAAGCAGGACGCGGATCCAGAACGGAGGCGGGTCATTGCCGACCGGCGCCTCGTAGAGCTGCTGGTCCTTCACCACCTGCTTCAGAATGATGAGCATCAACGCCGCGAACGAGAAGCCGACGATCGGGGAGATGAAGAGCGCACGGAAGACATTGGCCACCTGGCCCCAATCCACGCCGCTGGCTCCGTTGGAGCCGTTCATCAACTGGTTGGCGATACCGACGCCAATCATCGATCCGATCAGAGTGTGCGAGCTGGAGGCCGGAAGGCCAAGCGCCCAGGTGCCCAGGTTCCAGGTGATCGCCGCAAGCAGCAGAGCAAAGACCGCGGCAAATCCCGCGCCGGAACCGGCTTTCAGAATGATCTCAATAGGAAGCAGTGAGAGGACCGCAAAAGCGACGCCGCCCGAGGAGGTGAGAACGCCGATCAGGTTCCAGATACCAGACCAGATCACGGCAACATGCGGATCAAGCGAATGAGTATAGATGACGGTGGCTACGGCATTGGCAGTGTCGTGAAAGCCGTTGACGAACTCAAAACCGAGAGCGACGAGGAGGGCGATACCGAGCAGGATGTAGGGCCATCCGCTGATATTGTGAACGCGGCTCAGGTCGTTGGCAACATGAACCCCGGCGTACACAACTCCCGCCAAAATAATGGCGCCGAAGACAACGAAGCTCTTTTTGCCTGGGGAGCGTTTGAGTTTGGCCTGTAAAGCAGCGGATTGACCAACGCCTTCTTTGACGGCTACCGTCACAAATACACTCCGACGCGCTCGCCTTGGACAAGCCGCCACATGGATAGTACCAATCCCGCCAATGTCGAAGGCTACGGGATTGTTACAGAAACGTTAAAAGCAAAGAATTTGCACCACTTCTTGTGAAGTGGGGAAAAACTTCGAAATTTCCTCTCCATCTTTGCGTCATACCTGTCGATCCACGTGCGGCGCGTTCGATTAACCCGCAGACAGGCAAATGGAGGCCTGGAACCCATGCAATATCTGCTGCTGATCTATGACAACGAAGCCAAGCTCAACGCCCTGCCCCCGGCTCAACTTGTTGATATGTATTCCGAATACGGTGGTCTGACGCAGTCGCTGAAAAATTCCGGCCATCTTCTCGCCGGCCGTCAGCTTCATCCGGTAGCGCAGGCCACCACCGTTCGGATTAAGGATGGCAAGCAGACGGTCACGGACGGTCCGTTTGCGGAGACGAAGGAGCAGCTCGGCGGTTTTTATATGGTGGAAGCGTCCGATCTGGACGAGGCCGTCGCCATCGCCGCCCGCATTCCCTCCGCCCGTACCGGATCGATCGAGGTCCGTCCCCTGGTCGAGCGTAAGGACCAGAACTAAGCCACTATGCCGCTACCGACGGAAACCGGGCAGGCCGACTTCGAGACCATCTATCGCGAAGAGGCTGCCCGGGTCCTGGCCACGCTGATCCGCCTGCTCGGCAGCTTCGATCTGGCCGAAGAGGTTACCCAGGAAGCCTTCACCATCGCCCTCCGGCAATGGCCGATCGATGGCCTGCCTGCCAATCCCCGGGCCTGGCTGATCTCGACCGCACGGCACAAGGCGCTCGACCTGATCCGCCGCCGTGCGAGCTTTGCGGACAAACAGACCGAACTGATGCACTTCCTGCAACCTTGCGAGCATGATGTGCCGGCGCAGGAGGCCGCGATGCTTCGGGCAGAGCAGCCGATCGAAGACGATCTGCTCCGCCTTATCTTTACCTGCTGCCACCCGGCGCTCTCGCAGGAGGCCCAGGTCGCCCTGACACTGCGCACGCTGTGCTCCTTAGAGACGGAGCAAATCGCCCGCGCATTTCTAGCGCCGGTCACCACCATGCAACAGCGCATCGTCCGCGCCAAACTGAAGATCCGCGACGCCGGCATCCCCTACCGGGTTCCGTCGCATGAGGATCTACCGCAGCGGATTTCCGCCGTAGCGCTGACCGTCTACCTGGTCTTCAACGAGGGCTACACCCACAACAACCGGGAATTCGCCGCGGAGGCCATCCGCCTGGCCCGGCTGCTACATCGGCTGATGCCCGCCGAGGCCGAACTGACCGGGCTACTGGCACTGCTCTTATTACAGGACTCCCGCGCGGCGGCCCGTCTCTCCGCCGAAGGGGACATCATCCTTCTGGAGGAGCAGGACCGCGGTCTCTGGAACCGCACACAGATCGACGAAGGTCTGGTGCTCGTCGAAGAAGCCCTGCGGCAAGGGCCTCCAGGCCCCTATGCGCTGCAGTCAGCCATTGCTGCCCTGCATGCGCAGGCACAGACAGCCTCGGCGACCGACTGGCCACAGATTGCAGCGCTCTATACCCTGCTCTATCGTCAACAGCCCACACCGATCATCGAGCTCAACCGCGCAGCCGCCGTTGCCATGGCCTATGGAGAAGAGGCGGGACTCAGGTTGCTGGCTGAGATCGAAGAGCGCGGCGATCTGAAATGCTATGGCCACTTCTATGCGGCAAAGGGGAACTGCTGCGTCGGCTCGACCGGCGCGCGGAAGCTGCCGCCGCCTATGAACGGGCACTCGGTCTGGTGTGTTCAAAAGAAGAACAACGATTTCTTAGCAAACGCATTGCCAGCTTGAGATGACCATACCTTCGTGCCCCACTGGATGTTCCATATCCCCGAGGGTCATTCCCTTCTGAAAGTTGCCGGAGCTACAATAATCGCCATGTGCAGCCCCTTCATCCTGAAGCGGTTCCGCCGCGGAAAACACGACCGCGGCCGCATCCTCCTGTAACCCTCCTTTTCCTGTAGATTTGTTACGCTTCCTACGCTTGCAGATCGCCCCCTTGGACCGTGCGATCTGCGGAAACCCGCGCCCTTTCGAGGCGCCACTTGAGGACCCGATACCATGAGCACCGTCAATAGCTTTGGCGCAAAAGCCACACTGACCGCAGGCGGCAAGAGCTACACCTACTACCGTCTTGACGCACTGCACACCGTCCAGCTCACCCGGCTTCCGTTCTCGCTGAAGATCCTGCTTGAGAACCTGCTCCGCCGCGAAGACGGAGTCTCCGTCACCGCCGACGATATTAACTTCCTCGTTAACTGGGACTGCTCCGCCGAACCCAGCCGCGAGATCGCCTATATGCCCGCCCGCGTCCTCATGCAGGACTTCACCGGCGTGCCCGCCGTCGTGGATCTCGCCGCGATGCGCGATGCCATGAAGGCCCTGGGCGGTGATCCGCAGAAGATCAACCCGCTGCAGCCGGCCGAGCTGGTCATCGACCACTCCGTTCAGGTGGATGAGTACGGCACCGCCAACGCCTATGAGCTGAACTCGCTGCTCGAGTTCCAGCGCAATCGCGAGCGCTATGCCTTCCTGAAGTGGGGTCAGACCGCCTTCCGCAACTTTTCCGCCGTGCCTCCGGGTATGGGTATCTGCCACCAGGTGAACCTGGAGTACCTGGCCCGGGTCGTCTTCACCACGGACGACAACGTCGCCTATCCCGACACCCTGGTCGGCACCGACTCGCACACCACCATGGTCAACGGCCTGGGCGTTCTGGGCTGGGGCGTGGGCGGTATTGAAGCCGAGGCTGCCATGCTGGGCCAGCCCGTCTCCATGCTGGTGCCGCAGGTCGTCGGCTTCCGCCTGACCGGCAAGCTGAAGCAGGGCGCCACCGCCACCGACCTGGTTCTTACCGTCACSGASATGCTGCGCAAGCACGGCGTCGTCGGCAAGTTCGTCGAGTTCTTCGGACCCGGCATCAGCGGTCTGCCGCTGGCTGACCGCGCCACCATCGCCAACATGGCGCCTGAGTATGGCGCGACCTGCGGTATCTTCCCCGTCGATGCAGAGACCCTGAACTACCTGCGCCTGACCGGCCGTAGCGAGGATCAGATCGCCCTGGTCGAGGCCTATTACAAGGCCCAGGGCATGTTCCACACTGCCAACGCGAAGGAGGCTACCTACTCCTCCGTGATGCACCTCGATCTCGGTATGGTGGAACCCTCCGTCGCCGGCCCCAAGCGTCCGCAGGATCGCGTTGCGCTCTCTCGCACTGCCGAGAGCTTCAAGTCGCAGCTCCCCTCACTCTTCGGCCCCAACTCCAACAAGAACGGCGACCGCCAGCTCGTTCGCTGGCAGGGCGAGGGCGGTCATCTCGCCGCCGACGAAGAGGTCAAGAGCGAAAAAGCGACCGAGCCGATTGCGAGCATCAAGGATCGCCTGGGAGTGGACGTCGACAAGTACCTCCATCACGGATCGATTGTCATTGCGGCCATCACGTCCTGCACCAACACCTCCAACCCGAGCGTGATGCTGGCCGCAGGCCTGCTGGCGAAGAAAGCAGTTGAGCAGGGCCTTTCCACACCGCCATGGGTGAAGACCTCGCTCGCTCCCGGATCGCGCGTCGTCAMCGRCTACTACGAGAAGGCGGGCCTGACCCAGTATCTGGACAAGCTGCGCTTCAACACCGTCGGTTACGGCTGCACCACCTGCATCGGAAACTCAGGTGCGCTGCCGACCGATGTCACCAAGGCGATTGAAGATCACGGTCTGGTAGCGGTCTCTGTACTCTCCGGAAACCGTAACTTCGAAGGCCGCATCAACTCCGACGTCCGCGCCAACTACCTGATGTCGCCGCCGCTGGTGGTTGCTTACGCACTGGCCGGCCGCATCGACTTCGATTTCGACAACGAGCCGCTGGGCAAGGGCAAGGATGGCCTGCCGATCTACCTGACAGACATCTGGCCGTCGCAGGAAGAAGTCGCTGCCACAGTCGCCAGCTCCATCGACAGCAGCATGTTCCACAAGGAGTACTCAACCGTCTCCCAGGGTGACATCAACTGGCAGAACCTGAAGTTCCCCTCGGGCGACACCTATGGATGGGAGGGTGACTCCACCTACATCCGCCAGGCGCCATACTTCGACAACATGCCCGCAACGCCGGAACCGGTGACCGATATCGCCGGAGCCCGCGTGCTGGCTGTCCTGGGCGATTCCATCACTACCGACCACATCTCTCCTGCAGGCTCCATCAAGCTGAACAGCCCTGCAGGAAAGTACCTCACCAGCAACGGTGTGAAGCCGGCCGACTTCAACAGCTACGGCTCACGCCGCGGCAATCACGAGGTGATGGTGCGCGGCACTTTTGCCAACGTTCGCCTGAAGAACAAACTGGCTCCCGGAACCGAAGGCGGCGTCACTCGTCTTCTGCCCGAGGGCGAGCAGATGTCCATCTACGACGCCTCCGTCACCTATGCGGAACGCAGTACGCCGCTGGCTATCCTCGCAGGTAAAGAGTATGGTTCCGGCTCCTCGCGTGACTGGGCTGCCAAGGGCACGCGCCTGCTGGGCGTACGCTTCGTACTCGCCGAGAGCTACGAGCGTATCCACCGCTCGAACCTGGTAGGCATGGGCATTCTTCCGCTGCAGTTCCTTCACGGACAGTGTGTCGAGTCGCTCGGCCTGACTGGCGAGGAGGTCTATGACATCCCGGGACTGAAGGCGATGCTCGACTCGAAGTTCGCCGGCGGCAAGGTGATCACGGTGCATGCCAAGGCTGCGGATGGTTCCGTCAAGAACATCCAGGCTCAAGTCCGCATCGATACACCGCAGGAGATCCTCTACTACCAGCACGGTGGCATTCTGCAGTACGTACTCCGTCAGCTTGCAGGCAAGGCATAACACAACATCAGAAAGGTCGTTAAACATAAGGCTCGGAAATATTCCGAGCCTTATGTCTTTGCATGGGTATCTCCCTTACAGGCCCTGCACTATACCTACAGGAGAAATGCCCTACTGAATAATTCGCCGAAACCAACAATAGGGAAACGCTTTAAGCGTGTACCTCAGCGGCTAAAGCCGCGTTTCTTCTTAAGGTCTGATACGGGACGGCTGAAAGCCGTCCCCTTAAGCAGGGCATTCGCGCCTTCGGTGCGAAATGGTTGCGCTACGCGCAACGGAAAGACGGAGCTGAGCACGATCCCCCTGTATCCGGTCGCGCGCAGCGCGATGTCGTGCTTAAGGGCACGGCTTTAGCCGTGCCGAAGGGAGCTAGAAGGAGGCTGCGGCTTTAGCCGCTGAGGGCTTGCATCTAGGTGTGGTGAGTCATTAATTCGCCAGATCTCCTGTCATGGTAAAAACGCTTGCCCCTAAATAAGTGTGGTTAATCAATGACTCACCACACTGAAGCATTTCTCCTGATACCTGTAGCTTTGGAAAAATCTGCGAATGCCGTTTTCTTTGCGGAGAACGGCGCAAACAGCGACATCTACAGGAGAAATGCTCTATCGCACGATCTCGATACGGACGCCCTCGGGAACCACGCGCGAGAATTGCTCTAGCTTGTCTCGTACGATCTCAGCCTCTTCGGGTGTGGTTGCAACCACATCAACAGCGGTCTCGGCAGTTGTCCGGTGAGCAATCAGCAGATTACGAATGTGGCCTGCAACGATCCACTCTTTCGGGATATCGGGGTACCACTTCGTATAGATCATCAGGAGTTTCACATTGTGTTCTCTGGTGACTGAACGAAGAAACGCAGCAGTCTTGTCATGGGTCGCCGTCTCAAACGAGCCTAGTCCAACCAGATCGAGGATGTAGATATTCGGGTCGTGATCGAAGGCGACACAGCCCAGGTCATTGACCGCCACAGGCTCGTGATAAAACATCTCTTCGAAACGATGCATCTGCATCTGCTGGAGATAGACGGAGCGGGCCGCATAAGGAACGCGTCCGACAACCTCAGCATAGGTCACACACCAGATAATCGGCAGAATCAGAATCCATGCGGTGCGGCGCCACTGAGCAATGAGACTCATGCAAAGCAGCAGGCAGAAACCGCTCACGGCGGCGTCGTAGCGGTAGAACCAGCCTTGTGGCCCGAGAAGAAGAAGAAGAACAATCGCCGCCGTACCAGCAAGAATCGCATTTCGCTTTGTACGGTCGTGACGGATACGGAAGTACGCCGCGGCAAGAATCACCAGGCTGAGGAGGAAGCGCCCGCGATGGATCAGGCTCTCCAGGTTGCCCTTGATGATCTGCATAATGTTGCTCGTCATCGAGCGATTCATGTTGGTGGTTGCTGTGGCTGTAGCGCCTTTAACCAACACCGATGTGGGTAGAAATGGGAGCCCCTTGGATCTCAGGTATAGACCGAACAGCACCAGGGGAGCGGCGCCGAGAATGAAGATCGCAATTGCCGAAGCGCGCTTCTGCTGGAACCAGCAAATCAGTGAAATCGCTAACGTGAATGCCAGGTTCTCGTACCGGATTGCCGGGGCAAGCACGGCAGCAACCAGCACAAAATTCGGTATAGACCTTCCGGCATAGGCCTCCATCACACCGTATGCGCAGGCAATTGCCAGAAGGAGCTGCAGGGTGTGCTCCATGCCGATAAAACTCAACCCAATGAGGTTGAGCGCAAGCACGATGAAAAACGCGACCGTCAGGCGATAGAGAAATGGCGATTTTCCATCTTTCCGCACAAGGACATCCCAGCGGTCAAAGAAACGCCCGAGCAGGAAACAGCATCCCGCACCCGCGACAATGTTATAGAGCAACGGAATCCAGACACGAACGGCACTCGTGCTGAACGGAACCAGAAGATATGGCCACAGGATGCTCGACGCCGGGGAAGCGGACTCTCCGAAGTTAATGGTGTAGCTGCCGTGCAGCAGACGCTGGGCCAATGCCAGGTGAATATAAGGATCGTCCAGAGCATAGGTAAAGCTTCCGTGGCAGAACCAGAGAACAACAGACAATGTTGCGACGGTCAGCAGACCATATATTGCCAACAGCATTCGGCTGAAGCCGCCGGTCGCTTGAACTCCTTCAGCAGACTGGACAGTGGACATATTTCCGAGTGTAGCCGGGTTAACCCAGTGGGGCAAACAATGTTGTATAGCAGTTTTATGAGTTTTATGCACGCTTCATCGTCTCCCCAAAGAGGCGATGCGCTATGTATGAACTTCAATCCAACTTCCTCCGGTGAGCCCGCGCGATCGCAACGCATATCGTATGGGCTTTGAGCGCGGTTATCGCATTGGCTGGGATCACATTATGAATCGTGGCGGCGGCTACGGCTTCTATGGCCGATAACCGACTCATCCATCGCGCGTTGTTTCGAACCAGATAGAATGGCCTGCATCGCTAAACAAAAAGCATGCAGGCCGTTCTGCTTTAACGGCTCCTGGAGTGACTTCGCGTGACCTCTCTTCGCAGACTTCTTCCTATCTTTGTGCTTTCCGCAGCCGCGCTTGGGCAGAACCAGCGCGTTGCCGACCAGCGTGTCGGCGAAGCTCCTGTGAATGGCCTTGAGCGCCGCGGCACTGACTCCATCGCTCTGACGATTCCCAGCCTGCGGCCAGGGCCGACAGCGATCGAGATCAAGGATCTGGTCCTGCATGAATTCACCTTCGAGGGATCGCCAGTCGCTGCATCAAAGCTTCATCTGAAGCAGTTGAGTGAGGGCGTCTATGAGATCACCTCTACTGCATATGCAGTCGGCGACTGGGAGTTTCAGGTTCACGATGGCGCTGCCGGCTACTACGGTCTCGGCGAACACTACAACACGCTGAACCACACGCATGAAGTCATTCGCAATCTGTCGCAGGACAACGCGTACAGCAAGGGCGCAGGTACGTATAAGCCGATTCCCTTCTATCTGTCCACTACTGGTTATGGTCTATGGGTCGACACCACCGCCGAAGCTGTCTTCGACATGAACGCTGCTGACCGCTATGAGGTGAACATCTCTGTTCCCGCCGAGCGGTTGCGCATTGTGCTGTTCACAGGCCCGGAGTTTCCAAAGATTCTCGATCGCTTCACCGCACTTGTGGGACGCACCATCCTTCCACCGTACTGGGCCTTTGCTCCGTGGGTTGGCCGCGATTACCACCGCAACGATGGCGATGTGCGCGAAGACGTAGACAAGACCCGCGCACTCGGTCTGCCTGCCAGCGTCGAACTGATCGACTCACCGTGGTCTACCGGATACAACAGCTACGAGTTCAATCCGAAGCAGTTCTCAGACATCGGCGGCACCATCAAGTACGTCCATGACAACGGCTTCAAACTGGTGCTGTGGCACACGCCCTGGATCAATAACAAGACCAAGACGCCAGGTGAAGCCGGCTTTGCCGACAAGCTCGATGTTGAGAGCTCCAACTACAAGGAAGCTGCAGCCGGTGGCTACTTCGTCAAGAATGAAGACGGCACACCCTATGTAGGGACGTGGTGGAAAGGCGAAGGCTCCATCATCGACTTCACCAGTCCGGCTGCAAAGGAGTGGTGGCAGAACCAGGTCCGCAAGGTCATCAAGCTTGGCGCTGATGGCTTCAAGGATGACGACGCAGAAGGCAACTTCATCGGTCCCGTGAAGTTTGCCGACGGTACCGATCAGCGGCTGATGCGTAACCGCTTTGCCGTGCTCTACAACAACGCGATGGAAGAGCTGGTCCAGAAGGACATGAAGGGCAACGGTGTTCTCTTCGCCCGTAGCGCCACCGTTGGCGATCACAACATCGCCATGCTCTGGGGCGGTGATAACGAAGGCAACTTCTCCGAAGAGGACGGCCTGCCGACCATCGTGACTGCGGGTCTGGGCGCCGGGCTAAGTGGTATGGCCATGTGGACCGCCGATCTGGGCGGTTACTTCGGCGGCGCCGAGCCTGATCCGGCGAACTTCATGCGCTGGACGCAGGTCGCTGCCTTCTCCCCCGCCATGGAGGTTCTGAACACCAAAAACCGTGGCCCCTGGAACTACGGCGACGAGGCGCTGAAAAACTACCGCAAGTACGCCGTACTGCACATGAGCCTCTTCCCCTACCGCTACGCTGCGGCGCAGCAGGCCCACAAAACCGGCATGCCGCTGATGCGCGCCCTGGTGCTGAACTACCAGGACGACAAGCAGGCCCGCGAAACCCGGGACGAATACCTCTTCGGCGATGACTTCCTGGTGGCTCCGGTGCTCCATGAAGGAACGCAACGGCCGGTCTATCTGCCCGCGGGCGACTGGGTGAATTACTGGACCGGAGCGCAGGCCACCGGCGCCAGGACGGTCGTCGTCGATGCGCCGATGGATGTGCTGCCCCTCTACGTCCGCGCCGGAGCGGTGATCGCGAAGATCCCCGAAGACGTCATGACGCTGGTGCCTTCGGAGGAATCCGGCAACAAGACGGCAAAGGGCCTGGACGATCGCCGTATCTATGAGCTGATTCAACCATTTACAGGATCGGCAGCCCAAACGACGGAGGACTTCGAAGGCCGCACGCTGACCCGCGACGCCGGCTCGCTGAAGATCAAGGGGAAAGCCGCCAGGGTGAGCGTCCGCTGGAGGTTCGGCAAAGTGCGGTCGGTAACCGTAAACGGAGCTCCGGCAAAGCTGCTGACGGACACCGCCGGACCCTACGTCGAGCTGATCCATACGGATGAATCCTCCATCGAGTGGAAATAGAGCATTTCTCCGAATACCGTAGCTTTGGATAAATTTGCGAATGCCCTTTTCTTCGAAAGAAAACGGCGCATACAGCCAAAGCTCCGCACTGGGAGAATGCTCTAGCGCGAAACATTTTCATAGCCTTCCAGAGGCGACCGTCCGGAGCTTCGCCGCATCCCTTCTGCAAGTACTTGACCGGCGTACGGAGGGGCACGGAAATGAGTCCTGAGAGGGCTTTAGCGCGTCTAAAGAATGTGGTATCCTGTGGTTCGCTGGGATTCTGCGCCCATACTATGCCCTCGCCCACTGCGGAATAGAGGAGCTGTGGCCCAGGCGGTCTAGACCGCTACTCCGTTTTCCAGCCCCCGTAACAACCCCGGGATACGTGTCGACGAGAATCGCCAGACACGAAAATATTTTTACCCCGCGACTCGATCGTGGGAAGGGATGCATTGTGGCTAACGAGGAAATGGATAATTTCGGAGAGACAGCGCTAGACCAGGACAGTCTGGATAAGCTGATCGATGCCGGTAAAGAGAAGGGCTACCTCACCTACGGCGAGGCGAACGACCTGATTCCAGGTGATATGACCAATCCAGATGATCTGGATGACCTGCTGACGACGATCAATACGCAGGGTATCGATGTCCTGTCGCCTGACGCGAAGTTCGACAAGCGCGATGCCTACGATCTGGACGCTGAGGATGAGGACGTTGAGCTTGACCTGACTCCGGGACAGCTTGAGAAGACCAACGACCCGGTGCGCATGTATCTGCGCGAGA
>NZ_JBFRCY010000058.1:0-10401 GCF_052113305.1 Terriglobus sp. YAF25 | reverse complement strand
GCGCACGGTCTTGTGCCGGTTGAACCTCCCCGCATTTCACGCTGCTGCTCTGGTAAAGGCCGGCGAGGCCATCCTTTTGATGGGTCCTAAGGGAGCTGGAAAATCGACCCTCTCTGCTGCACTACAGCGTTCAGGCTGGTCTCTGCTTGCTGATGATCTGGTGCGGGTGATCTGCTGTGACGAAAGCATAGTGCGTGCACTCCCCGGATTGCGTCGTAACAAACTACGCCTCGACAGCCTGCAGGCACTTGGACACTCACCCGAGACGGCTCAGGAGCGGTGGGCGAGGACGCTGCCAGGCGACTTCGACGAACAATGGGATGAAAAGCTATTGCTTCCTGCAGCAATCCCGGAAGACGAAAATGCCTCATTCCGGATTGCGGCTGCGATTTGTCTGCTTCCACGCAGCTTATCTCTCGGAAGCCCGGAAATACGAACGTTATCCGGCCAAAGTGCCGTGCTACACCTCGCCAGGCATCTGATCCGCGATCCATTGCCGCCTAATGCTCCACCTCTTGCTGCTGGACGGATGATGAGTCATCTGGTTTCTCAGGCCAGTATCCTGGAACTGCAGATGCCGGACAATCTTTCTCTTTTGAGGCAATCGGCAGAGGCATTTGCGAAGAGCTTACAGCTTTGCCTGTCGAAGCAGTCATGAGCGGCAGCAAGAACTCCTCGATCGTTGCTGGTCCCTTTCTAGCCGCCGAGGGATGTCTTCAGTTTCTTTGGCCCGTACTTTCCGGGTTTCATCTTGACGAACAAACGCGTGAGAGCATCCATCACGCCGCTCGACAGCTTGCGCCTATTCCGAGGCTGGCCCTTGAACTCAGATTGAATGCGGGAGCGCAAACTCCTGATCTGCACCAGATGGTGCAGCCATACGGCGACGACGATGATGCTCTCACGTGGTTCCTGCAAAGCCGTCCTTCGCTTCAGTATCCACCGCGGCTACGAGAATTTGTCGCGTCAGGAGAGAGCGACGACTCTCAGGCCAAGCCAACACGCGCTATCTTCTTCGAATGGGATTTCGATCGTTTGCATCAGCCGGCCTCGGTCTTTCTTCCCGTCGATGCCAAGTTCCCGGCCTTACCGGCACTGTCGCTCCATGATCTGCGGATGAGACAACTCCGGGCTCTGACGACAACTGGGCAAATTTCGGAAACCGCCGCGGCCAGCCAGGAGGCTCCTCCCTGGGCGCCTGCGATGCAGGACAATGTTTCAGTAAGTCACATCGGCTCCATGCCCTCGCGTGGTGATCTTCTAAGGGTCAACTATCGAAACGTACGCCAATCAAAGCTCGGTCTGCTGTTACAGGAAATCGCCTGGCCCGGAGAGACACAGCCTGCGTTCGAGTTATTCGACGAACTCGTCGAGATAGCGGACACCATCACGGTCGCCATCAACTTCATACACCGCCGCCCGACCAAAGATATCGGCTTCGAGATCATGTTCGATGAACAACCGTCTTCCGAACCGCGCTGGCAACAGTTGTTCATGCTCCTGGGGAAACTTGGAATCTGCTCCGAAGTGGAAGCCGCTTGCCTGCTGAAAGTTGACGGCCGGTTGTATCCCTATATGCCGAAACAAACGTGGCCGCTAAGTTGGTTACTGGCAACGGAACTCCGGTCAGGCGATGCAGTCCCGTATGTGGAGCGTGCACTGTCACACCTCAAGGTGACTCTCTCTGCCGAGGGAAAAATGATGGCGAAAGCGTATGTCAGTGCTCAGCATTGCTGGTCTGACACGCCACCAGCAGATCCGGTCGCCATTTCCACTTCGCATGCGCCCTGCCTGTCGGCCACTGTGAGCGCCGCGATCAAATTTCTATTAAGTCGCCAACACCAGAGCGGTTGGTGGACCGAGTTTCGAACAAACTTAGGCCCAAGCGACGAATGGGCCACGGCGTTTGTTGGTTATGCTCTAGGTTGCATCGACGATGCCGATGCACGCAGAGGGGCAGAGGATGCAGTCAACAAATTGCTGCGCCGTCAGCGAGCCGGTGGAGGGTGGGGTTGGAACGGCTGTCTACCTCCTGATGCAGACTCAACAGCATGGGCAGTGCATTTGTTCCGACGGATGGGCTATGAGGGGATGGCATTGGTACGCGCCATGCAGTTTATAAGCGCACACCTTTTGCAGTATGGCGGGATATCAACCTACCAAGCAGGCGTATCTGTTGAGTACCGCGGCCATGCGGCAAAAGAGAATGACGATGGGTGGCAGTCCGAACATCTCTGTACCGCGGCCAATGTAGCGCCTTTACTGGGACGCCTTCCCATGAGACGGCTCTGTGAAACCCAGAATGATGACGGCTCCTGGACGGCCTACTGGTGGCAGTGTCCTGCGTTGTCTACCGCTCTCGCGGCTGAGGCGCTCGCCTCCGTGACTGAGTATCGCGCATCGGTCGATCGTGCGATTCTCTGGGCCTGGTCCTACAGGCCATCCGCACCAAGTGCCTGGATCGATGCCTGGATCATACGGATATTGCGGCTGGGCAATGCGTCAGACCAGCAGGAAGCCCACCGCCGAGCTGAAGCGTTAGCCTGTCGTCAACTGGAGGACGGTAGCTGGCCGTCGGGTACAGACATCGTGAGTACTGACACCGACGACAGGAGTGGCGCCACTGCCCGCCATCTTGAGGAGCCCTACCGGATTTTTACAACGGCGGCTGTTTTGATGGCCCTCACAGCATTGGGGGTACAACCAACGACTGCAGAGGATACGCAACCATGACGCTAAAGCGCGTGCAGAATGCGATCCGATTTCTGGCAAGCCTCAGGTCAGGATCTATCACCGGTGCTCATGATCCAGCGCAGGTGATGGCTTTCGATGAAGATGCTCTTGTTGGTTACGCCGCATCGTGCGGTTATGAAGTGGATGCTGCTTCTATTGCAGAGGCATTTCGCGCGCGGATGCTGGTCCGTGAAGCCGAGCGGCGTAAAGCCGTCAAATGACCCGCGCGATCTCAGAATACTGAGTCGCTATCGCGCCACCGGTAACATCGACATCTCCTGCCTCAAGCCAGGCATGTGCCAGCAATTTTCTCTCCTCACCACAACGCACACCGAAGTGAATCACGCTCGACACGTCTCTCCGCTTGAGCATCATGCGCGCAGCCAGGGCTTGTGGAAGGCACTTTGATTCGAAGATCGCCACGCGAGACGCCCGTCGTACGACAACTGCCACCTCCTCCGCAATCCTGCGCTGTTCAGCGGCAAGTCCCTGGGCCGGTGATCGACCAGGACCGTTGGGCGGAACAACGACTCCAACCCACCCTGCCGCCGCGCGAAATGGGACAACAAGCAATGCCGCCCGTGTAGCGGCAAGCAGCAGGAAGGCCTCGGCGATCATGCTTTGCTCGTTCCATGGCATGTAGCAGAAATCTCGAATCTGCCTGAAAAGCTTAAACAAGCGCCGCTTCGAAAACGATGATGTCAGCGTTGTCATTTCGCTTCATCTCTTTACATGGCTTCAACGGTCGAATAGATACAGCACCATCTTAGTATCACGGCATCACGCTAGAGCGTCTTCTCTGTTGCTGGGCATCTCGGAAGAGCGTGCAGTGGCGTTTTCATTGCGCAAAATGCCCATAGTATGCGGAAGCCGTACACCGCACCCACAAGGAAAATGCTCATTACCTGAATGGCTTACAACTGAAACGAAACCTCCTGTCGCCCGCATGCCCGGAATTTCTCCTGATTGCTCCGGCTCATATGTGCGGAACCATACATGACACGCACAGGGAAATACGCTCACCGTCTCAAAAAGGGTATCCGCTGATTCCAAACTACTTAGCTTTCCTCATCCAAATTGGAGTAATATCTGGCTCCCACGCGAACGAGGACGTGGGTGTTCACCTACTGCGGAGGATAGAGGATTTTTCCTGTAGGTGTAGTACGGGGCTTGTGCATCTATGGGCGTTTTGCCCAATGAAAACGCCCGCTGCACGCTCCTCCCGGGATTCCGAGCAACAGGAAAAATGCTCTAGTGCTGTGCTTCACAACAGAAGTTCCGGAGGTTGACGATGATGACGTTGAGCAAACGGATTTTTTTAGCGCTTTTGACGGTGGTGCTTCCCTTGCTTACGGGCTGCACCCGGCATAGTAAGAACGAGCGGTATTACCTGATTGCCACAAACACGGAAGTGCCGTACTGGAAGTCGGCCGCGGCGGGGCTTGCAGCGGCGGGAGCGGAATATGGGGTCACGGTGGACACGCGTGGGCCAGCGGGTCTAAATCCTCAGGCCGAGGTGGATGAGTTCAAAGCAGCGGTGGCAAGCAAGCCTGCGGGGATTCTGGTCTCGGTGGCGAGCTCGAGCCTGATGGCGCCAGAGATCGATGCTGCCATCGCGGCAGGCATTCCGGTGATTACGATTGACTCGGATTCGCCGGAGAGCAAGCGGCTGTACTTCATTGGAACCAATAACCTTGAGGCGGGTAGGCTGGGCGGAAGGCGTCTGGCGGCGCGCCTGAATGGGAAAGGAAATGTCGTGTTCTTCACCAATCCGGGGCAGCCGAACCTTGAGGAGCGATTGAAGGGCTATCAGGACATCCTGAAGGATTTCAACGGGATCAAGACCGCGGAGGTCTATGACATTAAGGCGGATCCAGGTAAGGCGCTGGATCAGGCGATGGTGTACCTGGCGCGGACGGGTGCTGCCAAGATTGACGCGTTCATTTGCCTGGAATCAAGGTCCGGGGCGAACGTAGCCGAAGCCCTCAAGCGGCGGAGTGCGACCGACCGGGTGCTGATAGCGATGGATACGGACACCGATACGTTGCAGTTGGTGGGGGATGGAACGATTGATTCGACCATCGCCCAAAAGCCCTACACGATGGCCGTTCTGGGGCTGAAGGCATTGGACCAAGTCCATCACTACCCCGTGAAGCCAATGAGTGGAGACTATTTTCTGGATCCAAACTCTCCGTTCCCGGTGTTTGTCGATACGGGAGAGGCGCTGATCGATAAGACGAACCTGGATCCCATTTTGAGGAAACGAATCGCGAACCAGTAGACGGCGAGCGCCGGAAGGGTGAGAACTACTACCATGTTTTTGTAAAATATGCAATAATAACTAGCTGCAGCCTTGATACTTTGCGAGGGCTGCGTGGACAAACTGACGCACGGGGCGCTCCGCAGGCCCCGTTACTGCAACGCCCCAACAGCAACAGGACTGCGCACTCCGTACGAACGCTTGCCCAAGCGTCGAGGAGTGCCAATGAAAAATCCAGTCAGTCTGCTCAGCAAGATAACTTTTCTCTTAGGCGTAGTAGCCTTCATTCTTGCTCTCACATATCAAAGCGCATACGCCCAGGAGACCGGACAGATCTCAGGGACGGTAACCGACCCGTCGAGTGCGGTTGTTCCAAATGCCGCCGTCACCATCACGAACCTGGGAACAAATGCGGTTCGCTCCGTGGCGACTAACAGTGGCGGTACTTTTGTAGTCACGGGCTTGCAGCCCGCTACCTATGAGGTCGCTATTAAGGCCAGTGGTTTCCAAGCGTACACGACGCGTGTTGAGGTCACGGTTGCGGCCAAAGTAACGGCGGATGCCAAGTTATCGGTGACCCAAGCCACCAGCACCGTAGAGGTGACCGCTGAGGGGGGCGCACAGGTAAACACGCAGTCACAGGAGTTGTCGCAGATCGTAAATGCAACCCAGGTCTCGCAAATGCCTAGTCTTACGCGCAACGCTTACGACTTTGTAGCGCTCGCAGGCAACGTATCCGCCGGCGACAGTACAAACAGTGGAGATTCGAGAGGCGTTTCAGGCGGGTCGAGTGGAAATTCACAGAATGCTACCACGCGCGGCGTCGGATTCAATGTGAACGGCCAACGGTCCAGCGGTACTGAGATTCTTCTGGACGGTGTTGAAAACATCAGCGTCTTCACGGATGGCATAGGAGTCTATGTGCCGATCGATGCGACGCAGGAATTTCGTGTTCAGACCAGCAACTTTGAGCCTCAGTATGGTCGAGCATCGGGTGGAATCGTCAACGTGACAACGAAGAGTGGAACCAATGCATTCCACGGCACTCTATGGGAGTTCAACCGCCTTTCCGCCTACACATCGAATACGGTGTTGAATGCGCAGGCAGGTCAGCCCAAGGGAAAGTACACGCGTAATCAGTTTGGCTTTGCGGTGGGTGGACCCGTTGTCAAAGACAAGCTGTTCTTCTTCGGTAGCACGGAGTGGACCCGGGTCCGCAGTTCCGGAATCGCTTTTGCCGGAGTTCCCACGTCCCAGTTTCTTGCCCTTTCGGCGGCAAACACGCAAGCCTTCTTTACGGCTTACGCCGGCGGGAAGAACTTCAACTTCACGAACACCTACACTGCGGGGCAGCTTGGAATAACGGGGATCCCGGCCAGCACGCCGGCTTTTGGTGTCGTGGCGTATACCGCGCCGATCAACGCCGGCGGCAGTGTTCCGCAAAACACCTATAACATCGTCGGGCGGGCGGACTTCAACCCGAGCGACCGCACTCGGATGTTCTTCCGCTATGCAGACTATGAGGAGACAGATGCAAACGGTACATCGTTCGCGTCGCCTTACTCACAATACAACGTAGGCGCGGCCACCAGGGCTCGGGCCTATCTCCTGAGCGCATTTCACGAGTTCAGTCCCTCCGTGGCTTCGAGCACAAAGCTCAGCTTCAGCAGGTTCAACGCTCCCGTGACCTACGACACGAAATTACAGAACGTCCCAACGCTGATCGTTTCAGTGAATGCGCAGCTGCCAAAGACGAGTACGTTTATCCAACTGCCGGGCTTTTATGACTTCAACCCAGCGAATGGCGGCCTTCCGTTCGGCGGACCCCAAAACACGATCCAGATCAATCAGGATTTAAATGTGCAGAAGGGGAAACATTCCATGCAGTTTGGTGGACAGTATCTCTACCTGCAGGCCAATAACGCTTATGGTGCGTACGCGCAGGCCACAGAGCAGGTTGGCGTCAATCGGACGGCCGGATTGCAGAATCTGCTCACCGGCGATCTGTTCCAGYTCCAGGCCGCGGTGAATCCAAACGGCGCATTGCCCTGCGTACGCAATCCTTATACAGGCACGCTCACGCGGACCTCGGCCTGCTCCATCAACCTGCCGGCAACTCAACCCGTCTTTGCGCGCAGCAATCGTTTCCACGACTGGGCAGTTTACGCGCAAGACTCATACAAGCTGACGCCGAGGTTCACCTTTAATTATGGCGTGCGTTACGAGCACTATGGCGTGCAACACAACAACAAGAAGGATCTGGAGTCGAACTTCTACTATGGCTCGGGCGGAAATCTCTTCCAGAGCATTCGCAACGGTCAGGTATTTACCACGCCAAAGAGTCCTATTGGCGAACTATGGAAACCGCAGTGGGGCACGGTTTCGCCACGCGTCGGTTTCGCGTTTGACGTATTCGGGACAGGCCGGACTTCAATTCGTGGCGGCTTCGGCCTCAGCTACGAACGGAACTTCGGCAATGTCACCTTCAACGTGATTCAGAATCCCCCGAACTATGCTGTCGTCRTAGTCAACAATGTGCGTATTACTACCTCGAATGCTGGTCCGCTTGGTGGATCGTCGGGTAGTGTTCCGCTGCCACCCACCAGCTTGCGGCATGTGGATCAAAAYATCCGCACGGCGCAGACGCAGTTCTGGGATGCGGCACTGGAGCAGCAGCTGGCACGCAATACGATGCTCTCGCTGCAGTATGCCGGCGCTCGCGGACTCCATCTCTATGACATCAAGAACATCAATGCCCTGGGTTCGGGCAATGTGCTTCTTGGCGACCCAAGAACAGATAGCAGTGGGAACACGGGGCTCACAAGGCTGACGAACCAATACTCCAACATCAATAACCGGGGCTCCAATGGCGACTCGTACTACCAGGCAATGAACATCCAGTTCCAAAGTACGAATCTCCACAACTCCGGGTTGAGCCTGGTGGCAAATTACACGCTCGCGCATCAGATAGACGATCTGAGCACGACATTCTCTGAGACCAACAACGCGTTCGCGCTTGGATATCTGCAGCCATTCAATCCCGGTTTCGATCGGGGCAACGGGGATCTCGACATCCGTCATCGTCTGGTGGTCGCCCCTATCTTCCGGACGCCTTCCTTTGCCGGCGGCAATCGCTTCATGGCGCAAACAGTGGGCGGTTGGCAGGTAACGGGTATCTATACTGTCCGCACGGGTACGCCGTTCACCTACTTCGACAGCACGAACAATAACAGCGGCTATCAAGTCGCGCGGTATACACCACTCGCCGGCAAGGTCCCACAACACACCTTCAAATCAATCCCGAATGGCCAGAATGGCGGCGGACTGAACAGCTACGTCATCGGCAACCTTCCGCCGGCCGTCTCCTTCTCTAATGCTGCGCTGGGCGGAATCTCCGATTGGGGCCCGTTCCCTGCGACCATGGTCTCCCGGAACAGCTTCCGCGGACCTGGCGCGTGGACCTTCGATGCGTCTGTCAGCAAGACCTTCCCCATTCATGAGAAGGTCAACATCGAGTTCCGTGCAGAAGGCTTCGATCTTCTCAACCATCACAATCTTTTCATCCAGCAAGGTCTGAATGATGTTGCTAACGTCAACCCGGGAGATCCTTTGCCGGTCACCGCGTCCAAGGGCGGTATCGGCAACAATAGTGGAGCCAACGACGAACGCCGCTTCGGTCAGTTCGCGCTGAAGATTAACTTCTAACCAGCTTTGATTTCGTCTGCAAAGACCGATGCCTTTCGCGAGAGGGGCATCGGTCTGAATTTCACCTTCCTGCTGCGCCGCAATATCTTGCGAGTCTCTACGAATCTCACCTACACCTTGCACTAAGTTTGCGTGTGAAGACGGAGCGACATTCGCCCTTCTTTGCACAGAAATGCTACAGTGGGGCCGCCGTCGTGCACCCATTGGAGCAACCGTGATAGATGATCGCAACGAAATCACCCGGAGAGACTTTCTTCTTTCTGCCACGATGATCACTGCATCCTCCGCGACTGGTCACTCGCAATCCTTTTTTGGTGCGTTGATGGAGCAGGACGCTAGCCGTCAGGGTCAGCCGAATGGCGGCTGGTACGACAGGCCCATGCGATGGGCTCAGATCGCTTTTGCCGAAGATGATCCTGGCAATTACGATCCGCAATTCTGGCTGGACTACTTTAAGCGTCTGCGCATTGATGCGGTGACTCTGAACGCCGGCGGAGCTGTTGCGTTCTATCCCACACAGGTTCCTTTTCACTATCGCAGCAAGTGGCTCAGGGATATGGATACCTTTGGCGACCTGCAGAGGAGTTGCCGCGCGCTCGGTATGGTCGTCGTTGCACGGACGGACGCTCATGCCTGCCATCAGGACGTCTATGACGCGCATCCGGATTGGATCATGGTGGGTGCGAACGGAGATAAGATTCGTCATCCGTCGGATAAAGACTTCTGGTTGACCTGCGCTCTGGGACCGTACAACTTCGACTTCATGACCGCAGTTCACGAAGAGATCATGACGAAGTACATGACCGGCGGCATCTTCACGAATCGATGGGCAGGATCGGGCATGTGTTACTGCGAGCATTGCCAACAGAACTTCCAGGCTTTTAGCGGCATGGCGCTTCCTCGCACCCACAATCCTCAGGATCCGGCGCGGCGGCAATACATCCTCTGGCGGCAGCAACGGCTCTTTGAGCTTTGGCGGCTGTGGAACGAAAGAATCCAGCGCATCAATCCCAACGCAAGCTACATTGCCAACGCAGGCGGCGGCGCCTTAAGCGAACTTGATATGAAGACGGTCGGCGACCTGGCGCCGACACTCTTCGCCGATCGTCAGGGACGATCAGGCCTTATGCCTTCCTGGGCCAACGGCAAGAACGGTAAAGAGTACCGCGCCACGCTGGGCCGCAAAGCGATCGTCGGCATCTTCAGCGTTGGACTGGAGGAGAAATACCGTTGGAAAGATTCTGTACAGAGTGACGACGAAATACGAATGTGGGTTGCGGATGGCATCGCGCATGATCTCCGCCCGTGGTTCACGAAGTTTGACTGCAAGGTGATCGATCCGCGCTGGATGCCCGTCGTGGAAGACATCTACAAGTGGCACGCAGCGAATGAGACCTACTTGCGTAACGAGCAGCCGCTTGCCAGGGTCGGTCTTGTGTACTCGCAACAGACTGCCACGTACTACGGAGGCGACGAAGCGCGCGCTAAAGTCGAGGACCCAAGTCTGGGTTTTTATCAGGCACTCGTCGAGGCGCGTATCCCATTTGAGATGGTTCACGACCATCTGCTCGATCCTGAGCACATCCGTCCATTCCGCACGCTTATCCTCCCCAATATCGCGGCACTCTCTGCCGAGCAGTGCAAACAGCTTGAGACGTTTGTGCGAGATGGCGGCGGCCTGATCGCCACCTATGAGACATCGC
>NZ_JBFRCY010000057.1:0-10488 GCF_052113305.1 Terriglobus sp. YAF25 | reverse complement strand
CGCACATCGTGCTGCCGATTGCCCCAGACCTCGCCAGCGATGAAGAGCGGGGCCGCGCCATCGGCACGGTGATGACCGGTCTGCTGCTGGGTGTACTGCTGGCCCGCACCTTCTCCGGCTGGGTCAGCCGAATCCACTTCGGCGCCGCTGCGGGTTGGCGAACTGTCTTCGTTGTTGCCGCGGTGATCAATCTCAGCTTCGTCCCCATGCTGCGGCGCACCATGCCTGCCCTGCCGCCGAAGCA
This sequence comes from Terriglobus sp. YAF25, assembly GCF_052113305.1. Classification (NCBI taxonomy): domain Bacteria; kingdom Pseudomonadati; phylum Acidobacteriota; class Terriglobia; order Terriglobales; family Acidobacteriaceae; genus Terriglobus; species Terriglobus sp. YAF25. Next base: position 10,244 of record NZ_JBFRCY010000057.1, on the reverse strand, counting down.
TAAGCTCAGCTATGGCGAGGCGATGCGTTCCTTGTGGACGCTGTGGTCGAGCCAGCGGCTGTTGCGCGAGTCGGCCGCGATGGGCGCACTGATCTTTGCTTCGTTTTCCTGTTTCTGGACCACGCTGGCCTTCTTTCTCGGTACCCGCTATGGTCTCGGAGCCGGCGCCGCCGGCACCTTCGGTGTCGTCGGAGCGGCTGGGGCCGTCGTCGCCCCGCTTGCTGGACGCATGGCAGACCGCCACGGACCGCGCTACGTCCTCTCCTGGGCTCTGGTAACGCTGGCGGCCAGCTTTATCTGGCTGTGGGCGCAGGACAGGTTGCATATGCCGATGGCGGCTCATGTGGGCGCTATGGTGGTTGGCGTTATTGTTCTCGATATGGGTGCGCAAATGTCGCAGATCGCGAACCAGACCCGTATCTTCGGTCTCGATGCCTCTGCCCGCAGCCGCCTGAACACGGTCTACATGACGGTGTACTTCTCGGGCGCGGCCGTCGGCTCTGCCCTGGTGACCTTCGCCTGGGTGCACTGGCAGTGGAATGGTGTCTGCATGCTGGCGCTCGGACTGCTGAGCATCGCCGCCATCGTGCACGCTACCGGGAAGAAGGGTCCCTGCACTGTGGATCACATCCTAGTGGAAGAAGAGCGCGTGCTGGAAGTGTAAGGGATGTTCGCTGTCCCCCACGCGCTGATAGCCCATGCACCGGGTGCCCCATCCATCGCGTATCGGGGTCCCGACGAACTTGTTCGTTGGGGTGAATAGCGATGGGTGGGATGATCGAGCGAAGCTCGATATGCATTTCAAGCGCTGAAGGCGCGTCCTATATCAGCCTGGGGCAACGCCCCAGGTCTGATCACACAAGAAACGAAAGAGGGCTGAAGGCCCGATCTATAATTCGACAATTCAGTTCGACCTTTGTCATTTCGCAGCCAACGCATTACGTCTTCAACCCTCAACTTCTTCTGAAAAGGAAGCTTCGCCATGCCGAACGTTCGCTGCAGAGTTGGAATCGTTCTTGCTTTCGCTTTCACCCTCCTGCCGTCTGCTTACGCGCAGAAAAATGTTCACGCCGTTCTTGTGGCCACTGCCAATAGGAAAGCAGCCCCGGTCTTCCATCTTGCCAATTCGAATGGACGAAAAGTTCAGATCGCGGACTTTCGTGGAAAGGTCGTTCTAGTGAATTTCTGGGCAACAGAGTGCGGCGGCTGCGTTCTGGAGATTCCGTCGTTCATTGAACTCCATCATGCCTACTCGGATAAAGGCTTTACCGCCCTCGGTATCTCGGCGGATATCCCTTATGAAGGATTGAAGAATGAACATGAGGCGTGGGGAAAAGTACGGCCGTTTGTCTCCAGCAATCACGTCAACTATCCGATCGTGATGGGCAATGATGCGGTCATCAAGTCGTATGGCTTCGCTTCATATCCGGCGACATACCTGATCGACAAATCAGGACGCATCGCCGCGACCTACATCGGGATCGTAAGCAAAGACGATGTCGAGGCCAACATCAAGCGCCTTCTTGCGGAGTAGCGGCAGAATTATAGATCGGGCCTTCAGCCCTCTTTCGTCTCTCGCTTGCAAACCTGGGGCGTTGCCCCAGGCTGGTATAGAGCGCGCCTTCAGCGCTTAGATTTGCGGCTTGTTTGTGGACCGTTGCTTCGTCACCCACTCATCGCGATGCGATGGATGAGGCACCCGGTGCATGGGTTACACATGCTGTACGTCTTCAACTTTCAACTTGAACCTGCAACTCACACCTGCATAATGTGCCCAGCGTGCGTCCGTCAACCACGTCGTACGTCTTCAACTTTTATCTGCACCAACTGCTGCGGACGCAACTGTGCCGCAAGCTGTTCGCGGGCTTCGTCGGTCAGGCGTTGTGGTGTCCATCCGTCCAGCAGGGTGATCTCGACCGTTCCGGTCTCGGGGAAACCGTAAAGCCGATTGCGAATCAGCTCCATCATCATTGCTGTCGCGGTCTCATCCTCTGTCGGACGATACAGCGACAACTTGATGATGTGCTTCTGCGGAACGCCGGGAATCCCCGCTCCGGGCGCATCTTTGTCTGGAGTAACGCTGATCTTCTCGATCAGGCCCAGAGCCTCCACATTCAGTTTCAGTGCAGGATGGAAGCAGTCACGCAGGGCTCGGCGAATCTCCTCGATGGTCATAACTTATCCGGCCTCAACGGGGAAGCGCTGAAACGCAAGGTGCCCCGATACCTTCCGACACCCATGCCTTAACGCTTCAACTTTCAACTTCCAACTTCCAACTTTTAACTCTTCCTAGTGTTTCCGTTCGACAAGGAAGCGCGCAATCGTCTTCAGCGGTTCTGCTGCCTCGCCCCAGGGAGCGATGGCGTCATACGCTTCGCGGATCATGGCGTCGGCGTCGGCAATCGACCTCTCAATGCCATAGACTGCGGGCCAGGTAGCCTTGTCGGTTGCAGCGTCCTTGCCTGCCGTCTTGCCCAGTTGGGCAGAGTCCTGTGTGAGGTCCAGCACATCGTCCACGATCTGGAAGGCCAGACCCAGCTTTTCGCCGAAGGTGCGCAGGCGGGCCACATCCTCCGCGGAGGCTCCGGCATACAGGCCGCCGGCAACGATGGAGACTGTGATCAAAGCCCCAGTCTTCGAGCGGTGAATCGCCTCCACCAGCTCTGCCGTTGGTTTTTTGCCTTCGCTCTCGATATCCACCACCTGCCCGCCGATCATGCCGGGAGCAAGTCCATCGGTCCCAACGCCTGTATTCACGGCGATGGCAACCTCGCGAAGAATCTGTACCGCGGATGTCGCTGGGCACTTCAGTTGGGCGAGTGTCTGAAAGGCGGTTGTCTGCAGGGCGTCGCCGGCAAGAATGGCAATCGCTTCGCCGAAGACGACATGGCAGGTCGGCTTGCCGCGGCGCAGGTCATCGTTGTCCAGCGCCGGAAGATCGTCGTGGATCAGCGAATAGGTGTGCAGCATTTCGATGGCTGCGCCGCACTCTTCCGCCCCCTCAGGCAAACTGCCGGCAACCATGCGAGCTGCCTCGAGCACCAGCGCGGGCCGGAGGCGTTTTCCGCCGGCAAAGGTCGAATGGCGCATGGCGCGGTGAATGGAATGGGGCTGGGCATCGGGGCCGGGCAGTAGGCGCTCCAGCGCGGCGTCCGTCACCGTGACGGCTTCGGTAAGGATGGTTTCAACAGACATTGCGTTCGCGTTTAAGAATAAATGGTCACAGCGCCCGCTGCCCCTGTGTCTCTGGAGCATTTCTCCTAATACGGTAGCTTTGGATAAATCTGCGAATGCCGTTTTCTTCGAAGGAAAACGGCGCATACAGCCAAAACTTTCCGCTACACCCTTAGGAGAAATGCTCTGTTCGACGCATCAGTATTGCCAGCAGTATGCCCATTAGGAAGAGCACCACGCCCAGCATCTCCGCCGGAGTGTGGTGGTAGCGGATCTCCACATTGTTCGGCCCGGCGGGCAGAGGAATCGCCATCAAACCGTCAGCACGCTCGGTCACGGGGACCGGTGAGCCGTTGTTGGTCACCTGCCACGCAGGGTAGGCCCGGCGATTTACGATCAGCCAGAATGACCGCGGCCACAGCACCTGCATCCGTGTATGTTCTGTGTTCCAGGTGACGTCTTCCGGACGGGGAGGAAGGCCCAGGACGCGCACACGCATCTCTGTCCCCGGACCCAGCACGGGCGCTGGAGCATCGGGCTTGCCCGCGATCCACCATACCGGGTTGCCCTGTTGCAGCACGTCATTGTCGGCGTCACGCACCGTGTACTCATCGGTGGGCATCACGCCGCCGCCACGGGCAAACAGAACAATGTGTGCCCCGGGTGCGTCCTCGTCGTCGCACTCCTGCAGGTAGAAGTGATGTGCGATGACGGTAGTCACGGCCAGAACTGCTACGGCTCCGGCAGGCATGATCCATGTACTCCGGCTCCGCGTCAGCGCCGGCACGCACAGGGTCAGTAGTGCGGCTGCGATGGTCTGCTGCAGGCAAAGGAACCGCCAGGGGAACTGCAGGAAACTGAGCTGCGGCGCGTGATGCCAGATGACAGCGGAGACGGGCAGTAGCAGCACGAGCAGCAGCGCGGTCATGGCGCCCAGCAGGCGGGCTGTCTTGTCTCGGCGAAGCAACAGCACCAGGGTGAGACTTACGGCGAACAGCACAACCGCGATCCGCGAGGCCTGCCATAGAACCGCATCGTGCAGCGGATCGGTTGTGTGGCCGAAGAGAAAGTTGTCTTCGGGTCGCACGCCCTCGACGATCGCCATCGCCGCCTGGACCCATTTACGGTCGACGACCGCCGGCACAATGTACAGTGCCGCGAACAGCAGACCGAAGAGGGTGCCCAGGGTGAACTGCGCGATCGTTTCGCGGCGTAGCGCACGCGGCCACAGCACCAGCCGCAGCATGCCAAGCATCAGGAGTCCATAGCATCCCAGCACCGCAGCAGGCGCATTTGTCAGCCACAGCAGAGTCACAGGGATGGCGATCTCCAGCCATCGTGGTCTCTCGCGCAGCAATGCTGTCAGCAGCAGCGGCATCCATGCCGCCGCAAGCAGTTCGGCGTAGGCAGTGCGCTCATAGGCCGTGAACAGAAGATAGGGATTCGCCAGGTACGCTACGGCAATGGCCGCCGGTATCCAGCGATGACTGCTTACAGCGTCACCGCCTATTGCCGACACCATGCGCAGACACGCCACACCCGCAAGGAAGAGGCAGAGCCAGGTGTAGACAATCGGAGCGGCCGTGTACGGCATCAGGAAGCCAAGCAGGCCTCCGATGATCCATGAAAGCGGGGGATAGAAGACGAAGCGCGGTTCTCCCGTTCCCCAGGCTGCAGTGAAAGCCCACTGCGGATGCAGTACACCGCGCTGAAACTGCGCGTGCACCTCAAGCCAGTTCACCAGGTGGAAGTCGAAGTCATGGCCGCAGGAGCAGCCATGCAGCACCAGCGGCAGCACGGCAAGGAATGCCGCCACCGCGACTACGGCTGCGGGTGCAAGCTGTCGTTTCCACGCCGGTGGACTCATGGTTCCAGCGTAAGGGTGTGCTGCGCCTTCACCGTATTCCAGGGAAGCGGCAGAGGCTTACCGTCATACCAGTTAGTCCACTGGTCGCGGAAGTTTGCGCTGCGCGGATTGCCGGACTGACCGACAGGCACGTTGAGATTCGAGTTCTCCCAGTCGGCAAGATCGGCGGTGAAACGTTCGCTGGAGCCGAAGGTCGCAGAACCTGCACGCACGGTAATGGTGTCGCCGGGCAGCGGGAAGTTGCCAGGGCCGGCCGCGGCAGGGAAGATGCGGCGGAAGATCCGGTTCGTTCCGTAGAGAGGATGCTGCAGGTCGATGCGGTGCATGGCGCCATAGCTCCAGTGCGACAGGTCTCTGGGAGCATTCGCATCGCGCAGGCCTTCCTGGACAGCAGCCGTCAACAGATCGTTCCAGTCACTGTACTGGCTCGGAAGCCACCGTGCCGGGGCATGCGAAATCAGCTCCTCCTGTACGAACGAACGGGAGTTCCAACGGTATAGCCTCCAATCGTTGCCCAGCAGAGGCCGCAGTAGCATGGGCCACAGCGCTGTGCGCGTCGCACTCACGATTGCTGCTGCCGGGGAGCTGGTCTCCATGTTGCCGTTCCATACGCGCAGCAGATCCGCGGCCTGGTGCAGCCGCTTGTCTTTGGTCTTCGAGTGGTCGATGGCATATGCCAGCTTCTGTGCGATAACACGGTCGCCGTCAGAGTAGACGTCGAGTTGCAGCTTTATCATGTCGGCTGCGGTCAGCCCCTTCGAAGGCAGAAGCTGCTTCCAGATGCGCTCATTGCGATAAGGGTTCTCCCAGTCGAGCGCCAGCGTATACGGAGCATCGTCCGCCGTGATGCGGGCATTGGCCGTAGCCAGTACACCGGACTCTGGATCGAGCGCCTGCGGCATCAGGTCGTAGCTTATATAGCCGCTCCACTCATACGAGCCGTCGGTCACCGGGACCGGAGACAGGCCGGAAGGATGCTGTGCATCGCCACGCACCGGCACCTTGCCGATAGCGTGATAGCCGATATGCCCCTGGTCGTCCGCATAGACGGCTGAGAGCGATGGTCCTCCGAAGGTGCGGAAGGCCGTGACGAACTGTTCGTAGTTGCTTGCCTGATTCACGGCCTGGAAGGGGAGGCTGGCGGTGACCTCAGGATCATAGACGGTCCATGCCAGCGCCAGCGACCGCTGCTCCCGTGGAATCATCGGGCTAATGATCGGCGTAGGATGTCCGCCGTGGGTAGTCAGGCTGATCTCCAGCGGCACATCTTTCCCGCCGCGGACGTGGATCACTTCCTGACGGATCGCCACGGGCAGCCAGTTACCATCATGCGTCTGGAACTCGCGCTGCTTTGGATTGGCGGCGGAGGCCCGCAGCTTTTCGATATAGAGATCCTGCACGTCAGCGAGCGATGCCGTGAAGCCCCAGGCGATGTGCTGATTGTGGCCCACGATGATGAAGGGCACGCCGGGCAGGGCGACGCCGGTGGCGTGCAGCTCAGGCGACTCCAGCGAGCTTTCGTACCAGATGCCTGGAATGTCGAGCCCCAGGTGCATATCGTTCGACAGCAGTGGCTTGCCTGTTGCCGTGTGCGCCCCGCTCACCGCCCAGTTGTTCGATCCGGAGACGCAGCCCTCGCAGGTGAAGGGATGAAGGACATGCTGCAGCTCTTCGATGGAAGATGCCGGAAGCGTCAGCTTCGTCTGCGTCTCATCCAGCGGAGCGTCAGGAGGGTCCTGATTGGGTGCGGAGAGGCTCGGATGACCATCCACGGGAGGATGATCGCGCCAGGAGCCGACAGGATAGAGATCGGCAAGCAGCTCAGGCGACAGCCGCGCCGTGAGCGTCTCGCGGGCCAGCTTGGTGGGGAATGAGGTGGAGAGCTCCTGGCTCATCGACAGACCCACCAGCAACGAATCATGCGGTGTCCACTTCGCCGGCGAATAGTGCAGCAGCCGGAACTCCAGCGGCAGATGACCCTCGCTCTCGGCGATGAACGCGTTCACACCATCGGCATACGCGTTCAGCAACTGCATCTGGTCCGGAGCGACATGCGGCAGGGCGGCATCGGCTGCGGCTCCCAGTTGCAAATAGCGCTGTGTCCGGTCGTGTTCGAGCGTCATCGAGCCGAGAATCTCCGACAGACGCCCTTCGGCRTAACGCCGCAACATGTCCATCTGCCACAGGCGGTCCTGCGCGGTGACATATCCCTGCGCGAAGGCGAGATCGTGCAGATTGCCCGCGTGGATCGCAGGCATTCCCTCTGCTGTTCGTTCTACCTTGACGGACGCGGTAAGCCCGCGCGTATGCACAGTTCCGTCCACCTGCGGCAGACTCGCATTGAGAGCATGTGACAGCCACAGCCGCAATGAGACGCCGGCGATCAGCACTAGAACCAGAACAACGCCGGCGCTGATGCCAACGAACTTCAAAATCCGGCGTGTGCGCTCCGGGGAGGTCGCAACAGCCTGGAGGTCGGTCACTTCCATGGTCAGCTTGAGTCTAACCGACGCTCCGGTATGCTGCTGAGATGGGTGGAAATCTGCACTCGTTGGAATTGGTGCTGATGCTTCTGCTGGCCTTCGTCGCGTCGATCGCGGGTGTGGCCCGGCGGTGGCAGAAGCCGTATCCCATTGTTTTGGTGATCGGCGGCCTGCTGCTCAGTTTTGTACCGCACCTTCCGGCAATTCCTCTGAATCCGGATATCGTCTTTCTGGTTTTCCTGCCACCGCTACTCTATTCGGCTGCATGGCAGACCTCGTGGCGCGACTTCCGTTTCAATTTCACCAGCATTGCCATGCTTGCCGTAGGGCTGGTCGGATTTACTGTCATTGGCGTCGCCTGGGTGGCTAACCGTTGGCTTTTGAAGGAGTTCGACTGGCGTGCCGGTGTGCTTCTGGGAGCGGTGGTCTCGCCGACCGACGCTATTGCCGCCAGCGCCATCGCCAAGCGCCTGGGGCTGCCTCGCCGCATCGTAGACGTGCTCGAAGGCGAGAGCCTTTTGAATGACGCCACCGGCCTTCTAGCCCTTGAGTTCGGCCTGGACCTCATGTTGCACGGTACAACCCCTACGGTTACGGGCGGACTTCTCCGGCTGCTCTGGCTAGTGGTCGGCGGTGTGGGAGTAGGCCTGCTGCTCGGCGCCGTCTTCACCCGGCTGGAGCACTGGATCGACGATGGGCCGGTTGAGATCGCTCTCGGGCTCGTGGTTCCCTATGGCGCCTATCTTGCGGCGGAAGAGGTCAAGGCCTCCGGAGTTCTCGCCGTGGTGGCCTGCGGTCTCTACCTCGGCCAGCAGTCGGCGCGTATCTTCTCGCCGCAGGTTCGCATGCAGGCCTATGCGGTATGGGGCACGTTGGAGTTCACCCTCAACGGCCTGGTCTTCGTTCTCATCGGGCTGCAACTGCCTACCGTGCTGGCGGGAATCAAGGGTTACAGCCACATGGAGATGATCCGCAACGGCATCATTCTCTCTGTTGCTCTGATCATCCTTCGGCTGGTCTGGGTCGCTCCTGGTTCGCGTGTGGCCTACTTTATCCGCCGGCGTCTGCTCAGGCAGCATGTTCCTTATCCGGCCATGAAGGCATCGTTTGTTGTGGGCTGGACGGGCATGCGCGGTGTCGTGGCTCTGGCCGCCGCGCTCTCGCTGCCGGAGCAGATCCAGCAGAAGAACCTCATCGTCTTCCTTACTTTCTGCGTCATCTTTGTCACGCTGGTCCTGCAGGGACTTACGCTGCCGAAGGTCATCCATGCGCTCGGTCTCGATAATCAGAGCGGCCCCGACTGTGAAGAGAACGAGGCCCGCAAGCTTGTGCTGGAAGAGGCGCTGGCCTATCTGCAGGAGAGCCGGGATCGTGCCGGGAACCATGCCGGACACGCCTATGAGGATCTGATCCATCAATACGAGCATCGCCTGGAGGCGGTAGCCGACTGCGGCGCGCCGGAGACCAACGAAGGTCATTCGCATCGCTATCGCGAGGTCGCTCTCGCCGCCATCCATACGGAGCGCAATGCGCTTCTCCGTCTGCGCGACGAGGGACGCATCAGCGACGAGGTGCAGCGCAAGATCGAGCGTGAGCTCGATCTGAGCGAAGCCCGCAGAGAGTCACCACTATGAGTCACCCTGACTTTACCAATCCCTTCTGGAGCGGTCTGGTTACCGCGAATGCCCCACTCGCCATTGGCGGCGATCTCGCGCGCCGCTACCCGGCTGAGGTGATCCCCTTCGGCGGCGTTGCGGATGTCCGTGACCCTGCCTGCATGGCTGCCTTCCGCGACCTGCTGCATCCCGGCGAAAGGGTCTATCTCACTGGCGACGATCTGGCCGCGGTGGATGGCCTGGTGGAGAGTGTTCACCTGCCGGGCGTGCAGATGCACTTCGCCGGCGATGCTTCTGTAGCGGCCTTCAGCGACCAGGTTCTTCCCCTGGGCGAAGCAGAGGCGCATGAGATGGTTGCCCTGACCGATGTGGCCTTTCCCGGCTATTTCCGTCCCGCGACCTGGAAGCTAGGGCAGTATTACGGCCTTCGTGTCGAGGGAGAGTTGATTGCCATGGCCGGGGTGCGGGTCTCGCTGCCGGGCTGGCGGGAGATCAGCGCTGTATGTACCCATCCGCAACATACCGGGAAGGGATATGCCGCTACGTTGATCCGTCATGTGATGGCCGAACACCGCCATGCGGGCGCGGAAAGCTACCTCCACGCGGCTGCCGCAAACCACCGTGCCATTGCGATCTACGAGCGGCTGGGCTTCACCCACACCAGGAATATCAGCTTCCGCGGTATGCAGCTTGCCTGACACCTCCCGCCCGATCACTAGAGCATTTTCCCTGTTGCCGGGTATTCCGGAAGGGGTGTGCAGTGGCGTTTTCATTACGGAAAACGCCCATAGGATGCGGAGCCCCTACACTACACCGACAGGGAAAATGCTCTATGCTTAGAATTTCGCAGTGAAAACAGGCTGCGATCGAGTGAGGTCTTGCCCGCATTTGAACTGCCGCGTCTTTTATCACGACAGATGTTTTGATGGAGCATGCTCCGCGTCCCTGTTTACACGCTTCCACCGGGAGTGCATCGGCACAGCGACGGAGTATCAGTACCAGGGCCTGGTGCATCGTGCCGGAGCTTTGTTCGACGGCGACGAGTTCGTCGGGGATGAGAATGCCATTGTCGATTTCAAGTACTCACCCTCGCCAAAGCTGACC
>NZ_JBFRCY010000056.1:0-11387 GCF_052113305.1 Terriglobus sp. YAF25 | reverse complement strand
CGTGGGTGCCGTGACTTTGCCGGCGGCTGCGTTCGCATCCACAGGCGTAGCCTTCCGCATGGCGGTCTGTGCGTGGCAGGCAACGCTGCTGAGTGTCGCGAGCATGAGGAAGTGATGACTAAGGCGTCGCAGCGTCATAAGCTCCCTGCAGATTGGCGTCATAGTGGTTGTCCTTATACGCTGAACCGTTATAGATACGGGCGAAGGTCGCCCAGTTGCGATTTTGAATCGCTTGCGTCAGCGTGGCGTTGAACTTGATGAAGGCGACAAATGCCCGTAACTGCTGTTGGATCGACTGGCACATAGCGGTCACAAAGAGATCTACGGTTCCGAAACCTGCCTGAGCATAGTTGTCGCCGAGAATCTGAAATGCACCCCAGGAGGCTGCCCGGAGGGCCGCTGTCGCATCGAGCTGATAGGCACGCTGCAACTTGTCATACTGCGCCGCATATTTTCCATACCCACCGCGGTTGGCGTTGGAGATATCAGGCGCAAACCGGTCATAACGGCCAGCCGTGAAGCGATGGAAGAGGTGACGCTCGAAGAGAATCGTGGGGCGGCCGAACTCATCATAGGCTCCACGGGGAGCTTCTACCGACGTAACCGCCTTGATCGCACGCACCTCACAGCACAACTCATCCGCGGCGACCTTGTAATCGTCATCCGTCAGCTTCGCATCACCTGTACGGTAGGGAAGTCGAAGTCCTCCGGCTGCGCCGGCCATTAGCCGTTGCCCTGTTGTCATCGCAAGCTGCTGGAAGGTCGCGCTGTGGGGTTCTACGATGCCATCTGCGAACGGCATATGCATGATCCGTCGCTGGAAGGTAGTGATCGTCTCTGAAGCGCCCACTGCCTGAGTCAACATCGAATCCCATTGCTGCATGGCCTGTTTTGAGCTGTGGTTCAAACCCTCCCGCAGCTTTTCCGCCAGTTGGGAATGATCTTCTGTCAGGCGATGGAGCGATTGCCGGCGAAGCAGGTAAGCGCGGCTGTCACCGACATGCGCGATCCACATGCGTGTGCCATCGAAGTGGGCCGCAACGATAGTCGTGCACATGCCCTGATAGACGGCGTCATTGAGAGACGACTGGTAGATGTAACGGTTGGCGCCCTGGATAGCCCGGTGCAGCTCATTACCCCCGTCGTTGGAATCCGCCAGCGTTTCGGGGAACGTACGTAGAACACAATCGACAGCCGACTGGCTGGCAACTTCGCCTGCACGCGATCCGCCAACGCCGTCGCAGACGACGAAGAGTCCTCGGCCCAGATCGAAACCGAAGGCATCTTCATTCGTTCGCCGGATGCGTCCGACATCGCTGGCTCCTGCTGCGCTGATACGTATCTCCATTTACATCTCACTCTTGGCGCGGCGCTTTGTCGTAAGGCGCAGTTCAACTGAATTTGCCAGGGTTACCTTGCTGCCTCGACGCAACAGTGCCGGGCTTCCCGGCTGGACGGGTTCTCCATTGATAAGGGTTCCATTCGAGCTGCGAAGATCGGTGAGATAAAGCTGTCCGTTCTTGCGGACAATCTCGCAGTGAAAGCGGGAGATTGCATGCTCAACATCCTGAATGACGATGTCATTCTTCTGGCTTCCATGTTGCGGCACAGCGCCAATGCGGATGAGATCGCGGTCGAGCGGATAGCTCTTGCCGGACTCGAGGCCGCGGGTGACCTCCAGTACGGCATACCGATGCTGACGGCGGCGGCGGATCCACATCGTCACCATGCCCGCAAGAGCTACGATGCCGACTCCGCCTCCAAGCCAGAAGAGACGGGACCGAAGCGACTGTGCCGCACTGATGCGCGAACGAAGGTCGCGCACCATGGGGTTCGAAGGTGAAAGCCTCTCTGCAACACTCAGCGCCGTAGAGGCTTGTGCAAAATTGCCATTGAGGAACGAGCTCTGCGCCTGTAGCAAGGAGGCGCTGCTTTGTTGTTCTGCGTTCTGCGCGTCCTGCTGCTGATGCTGTTCCTGCACCTGCTGTTGCTGCTGTTGCGTCTGTGTCGTCTGCAGTTTGGTCTGCGCTTCTTTATATCCCTGCACCGCTGCTGCATTGGAAGGGTCGATCTGTACGACCTGCGAGTAGTACGACATCTGCTGCTGCGGATCGTTCGTGGAAAGCGCCTGGTTCATCAGGCCGGCAACCTTGGCCTTATTCTTCTCGTCGTCAGCTTCTTTCTTCGCGCTCGCCTGCTGTTGCGCCAGAATCATGGTTTCGGCCGCGGAGGGCGCCGCTGCTGCCGCTTGTGTGACAGCAGGAGGAGTTGGTGGCGGCGGCGGAGGAGCCGATTTGGCCGCCATGCCGAAGGTCTTCGGCAGCGTGATGGCGCTGATCTTCTGCAGCTCAAGGTGGTCTAACGCGTTCGGCAGAACAACCGTCATGGATCCCGCAGAGAGCTTTGCACCTTGTGCTGCATTCGCGCTTTCCGCCCGGGTATCGGTGAAGACTGAGGTCAGGTTGCCGCCAACCCAAACCGCAATCGTACGTCCGGAGATGATGATGGTTTGGTCTACCGCCTTCGTTGTCGTTGTCGGAGGGCGCTTTACAAGCGGGTCGATGGTGCCCGCAAACGGTCCCAGGCCGATTGAGTATCCGCCGGAGAGCTGTCCGGGAGTATTTCGTAACAGGATGGATGAGAAACCTGTCCCCGGTTTGTTATTTCCTGTGACAGCGGCGCTGACCTGTACGATGGCATCTTCCATCATGGTTCCGTTCTCAAGTCCGCCGGGGCCGCTCTCTCCGTGAATACGGCCGCTATCTACCTTCCATGTGGCATCATGCGATTTTGTCGTTCCTCCCGCCATCCCGAATGAGAAGGTCTTCTGCAGGGCGTGTCCCATGCCTTCCTTTGCATCCGCCGCGCGCGCGACGCTTTTCCACCCATTCAGGTCGCTACCGTCAAAAAGCGAGCCTAGGTTGAGCGGAGTGACCTTGATGTTACGGACCTGAAATTGGCCATTGCCCTTAGCCTCGAAGCCGATATATCCAGCACGGCTACCGAGGTTGCCCGGACTTGCAGTGATGACATCGTCGATCCGGACACGAAGCTTACCGTGATTCGCTTCGATCTGAACCCGATGCCATCCCGACGGAATAATGGAGATGGAAGAGCGATCCAGATCTTCTACACCTCCTACGCCGGCTGCGTTATTAGTGTTATCGAGATCGATTGTGAGACCGCCGTTGTTCTCGCTGGTTGTCCAGAGACGAAGCTTTGCACCGACCGGCGTGACGATGTTGTACTCAAATTGCAGGTTGATATCGGCGAAGGGAACTGCCGTGAGAGCATGCCGATCGCCGGACCCGGTTCCCGACAGCGTGCCGCCGTTCGTCGTCCATGTCCCTTGAGTGTTCCAGCCCAGTAGCGAAGTGCCGTTGAAGAGGCTCAGCGGTGTTTGACCCACTGCAGAACCCGCCGTGCTCAAACCAAGTAGACCAACTGCCAGCAACGCCTCGATCTTCACTGCGATACCTCCTCGGGCTGCTCTGATTGCGCCGCCTCGAGACTTTCTTCGTTATGCGCATCCGGATGCTCGACCGAGAAGAGAAGCTCTGTCTTCTGGTCGTCATCGACAGAGAGGTCCAGATGAATCCGCGAACCTGGACTCACATCTTCCGTAAGCAGGATCCCCGCAAGCGGCGACAACACTTCACGCTGCATCACACGGCCCGCCGGACGAGCCCCGTACTCCGGGTCATAGGAGAGACCTGCGAGAAATTCGATGGCGCTGTCTGTCGCTTCCAGCCTCAGCTCCCTGTCATCCTGCAGCTTCCTGTCCAGCTTACGGAGGTGTGTCTCGACAATGCGTCGCAGTTCCTTCATGCCCAGTGGATGGAAGGGAATGACCTGTCCGATCCGGTTATAGAGCTCGGGACGCAGGTTGGCTTTGACCGTCTCGAGGATGATCTTCTCGCGCAGTTGATTGTCCTCGCCGGCGACCATGGACTCTCGTACCCCCAGGTTCGAGGTGAAGAGCACAACCGCATTGGTAAAGTCGCAGAAGCGTCCCTTCGCATCGGTCAATCTGCCTTCATCAAGCACGCCCAGCAACAGATCGAGAATCGCGGGATGTCCTTTCTCCACCTCATCGAAGAGGACGATGGAGTAAGGAGCGCGGCGTACCTGCTCCGTCAGGAAGCCACCTTCATCTGAGCCGACCAGGCCAGGCCGTGACCCAATCAGCCCGGCGGCCGATGAGGCGTCCTTATACTCGCCCATATCGATGCGGATCAAGGCGCTCTCATCGTCGAAGAGTGACTCCGCCAGTGCCTTGGCCAGTTCTGTCTTGCCGACACCTGTCGGGCCTACAAAGAGGAAAGATGCAGGTGAGCGCTTGAGCTGCAGGTCGGTACGCATGCGCCGTGCCGCTTCAGAGACAGCATGAATCGCTTCCGGTTGACCATAAACCCGCTCTGCCAGGCGATCTTCCAGATGTACAAGCCGTTCTCGCTCGCTCTCCAGCATGCGAGAGGCGGGTACTCCTGAACGCTCAGCAACAACTTCAGCGATATGTTCCGGAAGAACCTTATCTGCGATCAATGTGTTTTCGTTGGCGCTTTCACGTGAGAGACGCAGCTTCTGCTCCAGATCGTCCCGCTGCTCTTCCAGGTATTTGAGTGTGCCATAGCGGATCTCAGCGGCCCTGGTGACATCGCCTGCACCTTCCGCGGAGGCAAGCAGACGGCGCTGTTCCTCGATTGCCTGTGCCGTCCGCCCCAGTTCAATGCGCGCTGAGCGCTGCTTCTCCCATGCATCGGCATCGGCGGCGATCTTCGGTTCCAGCTCCGCGATCTCGGATTCGAGCTCTGTTATCTGCCGGCTTTGTGCGGCTGAAGGGCGGGGAAGCGACCGCAGCGTCTCCAGTTCGGCCCGTTTGCGGGTCAGCAGGCGCTCCTGTTGATCGAGCGCTGTCGGCCGCGATTCCAACTGCATCCGCAACCGCGCCGTGGCTGCATCGATCACGTCGATGGCCTTGTCCGGCAGGAAGCGGTCGCGCATGTAGCGGCGTGAAAGTTTGATCGCGGCGTGAAGTGCTTCGTCGGTCAGGTCAACCCCATGGAAGATGGCATAGCGCTCACGAATACCGCGCAGGATATAGACCATGGACTCATCGGTCGGCTCACCGACCTGTACCCGCTCAAACCGCCGTGCCAGTGCACCGTCCTTTTCGATCCGCTCTCTGTACTCATYGAAGGTGGTGGCTCCCACGCAGCGCAGTTCTCCGCGTGCGAGCGCGGGCTTCAGGATATTGGCTGCGTCCATGCCGCCCTCAGTTCCACCGGCTCCGACAAGCTGATGGATCTCATCGAGGAAGAGGATGATCTCGCCTTTGCGCAGGCGAACCTCATCGACGACGGCTTTAATCCGCTCCTCAAATTCACCACGGTACTTCGCGCCGGCCACAAGTCCCATCAGATCGAGAGCAACGACGCGGCAGCGCTTCATGCTTTCAGGCACATCCTGCGAGGCAATACGGATGGCAAGTGCTTCGACGATAGCGGTCTTGCCCGTTCCAGGGTCGCCAACCAGAACCGGATTCGACTTGGTCTTTCGCAGCAGTGTCTGGATCAGTTGCCGCACCTCTTCGTCGCGGCCAAAGACGGGCATCAGTTCACCGGCCGCTGCGGCCGCTGTGAGATCACGCCCAAACCGATCCAGCATCTTCGTGCCGCTCTCAAGATCGCTTCGGGAAGGCTGCGGGTTTACCACTTCCTGAGCCGATGTAGAGACCGAGGTGGGAGCCGCGGCTCCGCGAATATCCTCGAGCGTAATGCCGGCATTACGGAAGTCGCTCCGCAGGTCGTTGTGTCCTGTCGCGAGAGCTGCTTCCAGCACATCAATTGGCTCTGCCGATGGACGGCGATGGCTGTCGGCAATCTTGAAGGACTCCGCCAGCAACGTACGCAATGTCTGCGAGGCAAGCGGCCTGCGGCCGTACTCCAACGTCTGCTGTGAGAGCTGGTCAGCGCGGCGCGACAGGGCATCGAGCAGAGGCGTGAGGTTGATCTGCCTCTGCAGCAGAACCTGCTTCAGGCTGCCATCTTCCGTATCGATCAGACGAAGCAGCAGGTGCTCCGGCTGAATCAGGGCTTGCCGTCTCTCCTCGGCCAATAGCCGGGCACCGGCGAGACCGGATTCCATCTCATCGGACAGCTTGCTTAGATCGAGTGCCATCTTCCCTCCGTTCCCGTTTATTCCAAACGCCGGCGGCGCGGACGTTCATTCAATTCCGACGAGTTGGGCATGCTGTCTCGTGGCATCCATGGCGGCTGGACGTCGATTGCGTCATCGGCGAGCGGCTGGATGGGAGCTACAGGTTTGCGATTGACCGGAATCGACTCTGCGCGCCGGTAGCTCTCTACCGGAGCTGCAGTGGCTGCCACCGTTGCAGGTTCTCTGGGAAGATCAGTACGTTCGATGCCGCGAACTTCCGGTGCTTCCCGATTGCCGGCGTAGAAGCGATGACGTGTGAACAGCAGCGCCGTGTGCACGGTGTGATACGAGGGAACGGTCACACGCAGATCGGTGATGGTGGGCACATCCGGTGCTTCGAAATCAATCTCGATATTGAACTGTTCATCCAGCCTGGCTTCGCCGGAGAGGATCAGGCTTTCACGGCGAAACCCGGAACCTTCGTTGATGCGGATCTCGGCTCCGATCGTAATTCCTCGCAGCCACGGCTTATTGCGGTCGCCGACCAGGATCAGGCGATAGCGATCGCGGCCCTCGAGTCGCAGGTTCGAGAAGAAGATCGTCATCTCGTCCGCGATGCCCTGAACACGAGCCGGCCGAGCCGCGAGGCGATAGAGAACTTTGCCGCCGCGATCGAAGATGAAGTTCGCGCTCTCGATCGCTGCGCTCTTTCTGAAGTCAATGTACTTGCCTTCGAGCGCGAGCTCCAGCTTTTCAAGATTCAGCAGCGATTGCAGCGATTTCTTGATTTCGATAGCGAGATTCGCATCGAGCTTGATGGTGCGGCCCAGTTGCAGCATGTGTTTCTGCAGCTCAAGCAGGCCAAGGAACTCACTCTCGCCCGTTTCGCGCAGCGTGTCATAGTACTGTTGCATGCCGGTGGCGATGTCGAAGAAGATCGCTGCCGAGTGCAGCATGCGGCGCACGCGGCTGAAGAAACGGTCCGGCGGCTGGGTGCGGTCCAGAAGATCATAGGCCGTATTCTGCAGCTCAAGCACCATCCGTTCCGCAAACTGGATGGAGTCGCGGTCTACTTCTGTCTCAAGTCCGCGCTCGGTGAAGATCACCATAAACTCACGCATGGCGCGATGCAGCTCTGCATATGCAGAGGCGAGACGGTTGATGCTCTCAACGATGCGGCGTGCACCGGTCATCAGTTCAGAGTGGGCGGCGAGAGTGATACAGGGAGGGATAAACTGCGGGTCGGCCTCAAACATCATGCCGGTTGCCGGCCGGCGGATGCGAGCGACGGCGACACTTTGTTGCAGCTCCGCGGCGGTGACATCGAGTGCAATACGGAAGCTCGGCGCACGTTCAGTCCGCATCTGGGGATTGAACGAATCCGCTACGCCATCTGTCTTGAGCCGTTCCGACGGATTGCTGACTACGTATACGACGGCTTCCGCAACCCCGGCAAGTTCCTCTTTATTGAAACGAGTGCTGATGCTCCCAACAGCATCCAGGTCGATCACGATGCCTGAAGGGCTGATTCCACGGACACGAGAGACGGAGATATCCAGAGACTCGGCGGTCTCGTGCAGCGCGACTTCGGGATCGAAACGTGAGGTTCCTAGGTCGGTTTCGGGAAGACGAATACCCCCGCCGATCAGTCCGTAACCTGGAGTAAGGTAGCGAACGCCCCAGGAGACAAGTGACTCGAGATAGCGCTCTTGGCGGAGAAAGTGCTCGGGCGTGAGCAGCATTCCGTGTTCCCAGTTAACAGAGCGAAGGGTTAGGGTGCTGTCGGTTTCAGATCGAATTTCATGCATGGCTAGCTCCAGACCATGTCTCTTGTGCGACGGAAGCATCATCCGCGCGGACATGTGTTGGTAGATCGGGTGCGGCATCCAAAGCCATACCCATGTGGGTGTTGATACCAAGGCGGGCATTGCGTTGGGCAAAACCCAGGCGAGGTGCTTGCCGAAGATCCTCAACCAGCCAACGAACCTCAAAGATCGTTGAAACGGGAAGAATCAGATCAAGGACACGCCGTAGAAGCATGCGTCCTTCCGCGGTCTCTTCAAACCGCTCATAATCCGCTAGCGTGGACGGGCCGACTTCAACCTGCAGCACCGCCAGGTCCTCAGCTCCATCGCCGAGAAGCAGATCCATACCGAGCCGCGAGGCGCGATAACCCAGGCGAGAAAGCGATTCTTTCGGAAGAATGCTCTGCGATGGACGATAGGAGAGGGAATTGACTCTCAGGCCAAGCAAGACCTCAAGCAGAAAACAGCATCCGTTCTCGGAGCACGAAAGCTGCGGAATCTGCGCGACAACCGACGCAAGTGGATACCACGTTGTGCGCGGCCAGAGCTCTGCATCGATACCGAACAGCGATAGCCAGCGAGCACACGCATCCGGAGCATCCGGTCCAATGCGGAACAGCGGTGCGCCTTCATAGAACCAGTGCCTCAGTTTCTCAAGGGGGTCGTCAACAACCTGCAATATCTCGCGGGTGCCGGCCTCACGTTCTCCGCCGGAGTCCCACATGCCTGTCGGCAGCGCATGGACGAAGCCCGTGCCGGAGACATCCAGTTCGACCGGCGTGCCCGGTGTCAGTGGAGCGCCTGGTGAGGGACTCTGCCGCACAATGGTTCCTGCAGGAGTTGCCTGCAGGCCGATACGGCGTAAGGTAATCCGCTGYGGACTTACGCCCCGGGCCTGCAATGAGAGCAGCGCAGAGTCCAGGGAGTGCCGGTGAGCATGGTTGCCGGTAACAAAGTTTGGCATCAACCGGGCTGGGGCCGTGTGTGCTAGTTCTTCCATACGAACTGCACCTCCAGTTCCAGCCCTTGTACAAGCCGTGATCGAAGCGAGGTCTCTACCTGTGAACGCAGCATCGGTAATTCGATCTCCGGCTTATCGAATGCCTGGGCGTCCAGTGTGAGCAGCAGGCGTTCCACTCTGCGTAACCCGCCTTCGCGACGCTCCAGACCGGAGCTGATGGAAGCAGCCACGATTCTGCGGTCGAGAGCGAGGGCAGAGGTTTCGAGGTCTGTGCGTGTCACGATGCGGCCGCGGGTCAGCAGCGCATCGGCAAAGCGCCGCTCTGCGTTGGCAAGACTCTCCACGTTGGCCCCGCCAGCAGCGGCAGTAAATGGCGCAAGGCGGATGCCGGTCATGGCTGCGGCATGAGCAAACCCGGTAATGTCTCCAGGGCCAACCTGGTTTCCGAGTTCGCCATTGGTGAGCCACAGACGAACGTTCGCGCGATGATGGGAAGATCCATCAGGATTGGTGCCCGGATACAGCGTTAGCTTACCGTTATGCAGAGCAAAGCGGCCTGCATGCGACTTCGTGCGCGGATATAGAACCGATTCATAAGGCTCGTTCTCCACACTCATGATGGAGAGCGGCGCAACCAGATACTCCGGTGTGTCGCTTTGGCGTGTGACCGGGATAGACGTGCCGTCCCGGTCAAAGTCCACCGTCTGGTTGCGCGCATAGACGTTGGACGCGGTCATGCTGTGCAGCAGAATGCCGTTGACCGCATGATGCAACGTCGGAGTCCCTTTGGGCATGGAGATCTTGATCCAGAGCCTGGGCTCTTCGAGTAGTCTCGAGGCGTCGCGATTCAGCAGCCGCGAAAGTGCAGGTTCCAGTAATCGCGGGCAGCGGCACAGGAATCGATCGCCGGCATACATCGGAGGGAAGACAAACTGGCGCCCACTATAAAAGCCATCCGGAATACTTGGAAGTGCGGCGTCAAGATGCGAAACCTCCTCGCCCTGGTGAAGCTGGAACGCGAGTTGATAGACTCCGCCATTCGTACGCTTCGGGCGCAGCAGGCCCTCGCTTGAGAGATCGCCGTTTTGATCGAAGATCCACCATGACTCATGGCAGAGGGCATGTTGCACCGGATAGCTACCGGGGCCGAGGTCGAAAAAGATGCCGTGCCGGTTGAGCAGGGATGGCGAAAGATTTTCTATGGCAAGGAAGAGTGCTGGATGTGGCCCAAGGCCGACGGGCGTGGGCTCCATGGAAGGCCGCATCGCCTGAACGGCTTCGCTCATCTCTACGCCCGTCAACAGGCGGAGGCTCTGGTCCTGATAACTCAGAGCGAAGGCAATACGCGCTTGCGATATCTCGACAGTTGCATCCAGACCGAAGGTAAGTCGCTCGCCGGAAGCGGCTACGGCATTCAGCTCTGTTCCGTTACGAAGAATGCGCGGTTCCGGTTGATGGCTGACAAACCGGACAGCAGCCTGGGCAGGCCGGGCAAGATATTGCTGAACATTGAGCCCGTCCATCAGTTCGTGAAGCAGTGCACCACGCAGTTGATCGGTATCGCCGTAAATCTGATCGACCTGCTGCGCAACGGTACGGAACAGGACAGCCAGCAGCGGATCGATCGTATCCGTGCTGACGCCAAAGTCCTTAACGCGGCGTCGGAAGTCATCGCGAAGTTTACGGTCAATCTCGAGAACGCTTGGTGTCTGTGGGCTCACAACTGTTACCTCTTCTAGACGAAGATGTCTTCTATCGCTCGGGGACTACGCTGGCGGTAATGCGCTCCTGCGAGGAAATGTCTTCCAACGTAATCGCATAGGTGTCGACATCCCGTCCGGCACTCAGCTCGCGCACAACTTCGGTCACGGCATAGCCCGTGATCTGAAGTTCGGTGAGCGACTGATTAATGCGTTCCATGGCAAGATGCGCCGCGTCTGCGCGTAGCCGCGCATCTTCAAAGAGATCGCGGAGGCCGAAGTTGGGACATGCCTTCCAGGATCCTTGCGGTGTTCTCGCCATCATCTGGAGCAACGAGATCAATGCGGCGGAGCGTTCACTCCGTCTTAATAGGCCGTTCTCCTGCAGACGCATGGGAAATGAAAGGGACGACATAACGATCACCAGAGCGGGGCAGTGGGGCGTCTGGACCGCGGCCGGGGGAGGACCGCGGTCCAGGATTGGGGGAGTTAGTTCGAGAGCATGATGTCGCGGAAGTTCTGCTGGTTCATCTGGGCTTCCAGATCAAGAACCAGGATGTGATTCACACCGGCATGGTCCTCATCCTTAAGCTGGGTCTCGCTCTGATATGGGTTCAGCGTGTGGAAGCCGCTGATCCAGCCGTTGAAGTTGTAGGAGGCCAGGGCATCCTGGTGCGAGTCGTCCTTCCAGAACTCAAGCTTGATCGGCTTCACCTTGTCACGGGTGACAACGTTCGACAGGTTGAAGAGATTGCTCATGGT
>NZ_JBFRCY010000055.1:0-10553 GCF_052113305.1 Terriglobus sp. YAF25 | reverse complement strand
CACATGACCCGCTCGGCCTGGCAACAACCCTTCTATCCGATTCCACTGAGCATCGGTCAGCTCGTAGCGCAATACTCCCATGCAAAAACTGCAACAAAAACTCTCCCGCAGCGGAAGTGAATATGTCGATACGCCCTAGCAACCAGCAACTTGTCGTTGAACTTCGCTACAAGCGTAGTTCAACGACAGTGGCTCCCTGACCGCCCTCGTTGTACGGAGGCTCGGTAACGTTGGCTACGTGTGGATGTCGCCGCAGGTAGTCGCGCAGGGTGCGGCGGAGGATGCCCATGCCGGTTCCGTGGACGACGCGGATGGAGGGCAGACCGGCGAGGAAGGCCTGGTCGAGGAAGCGTTCCACTTCGTCCTGGGCTTCGTCGGCTGTGCGGCCGATGACGTTGATCTCGCGTGGGGTAATGTCGGGATCGGTCTGCATCGCTACCGTCACGCCGCCCTTGCGCTTTGCCGCCTGTAACGGCGTCTCGGCAGGCGCTCGTCGCACCACTTCGGCGATGTCGTCACGCTGCACCCGCATCTTCATCGGTCCCATGCTGACCTCGAAGACATTCGAGGAAACCTCGCGGTCGACACGTACCTCGCGGCCCAGCGTGCGCAGCTTGACCGTATCGCCGACGTTGATCGACTTCACCACGTGCGGCTGCGCGTTCGGATCCTTCTTGTCGGCGCCGCTGATGTGAGCAACAACAGTTGCATTGAACTGTTCGGAGAACTCGCGCTTCAGCCGCGCCAGCCGGCGCTCCGTCTCCTTGGCCAGCTTCTGGCTCGCTGCCTTGTCGGCGATCGCTCCGGCAGCCTCGCGCATCTGGTGCTCAAAGTCTTTCATCAACGAAGCCAGCTTGCCCTCGAGCTCGCGCGCCTTCTGCCGCTGTTCGTTGCGGCCCTCTGCTTCCAGCCGCTGCTTCTCGCGTTCCAGTGCGAGCTCGCGTTTGCGGAGTGCTTCGCGCTCTTCATTGGCCGCGGCGAGCTGCATGTGCAACTGGTCGATGAAGCGGCCGATGTCGGCAGTCTGATGGTCGAGCTGGTTACGCGCAGCGGCGATGATCTCCGGCTGCAGGCCGATGCGCTGCGCGATGTTGATACCGGCGGATGCTCCAGGAATCCCCATACGCAATGTGTACGTCGGAGCAAGCGTCTCTTCATCGAAACCGACCGCTGCATTAACCACGCCCTCGTTCGTGGCGGCGTAGATCTTCATGGAGTTCAAGTGAGTAGTCACCAGGCTCCAGGCGCGCATACGCAGAAAGTGTCCGCTGATAGCCACGGCCAGCGCCGCACCTTCCTCGGGGTCGGTCGCCGAGCCAAGCTCGTCCAGAAGCACCAGCGAGGAGGCATCGGCCTCACGCGTGATGCGATCGAGGTTGGTCATGTGTGCCGAGAAGGTCGAAAGATTGCGCTCGATCGACTGGGCGTCACCAATATCGGCATAGACCGCTGCGAAGATCGGAAGCTTTGCCTCTTCGGCCGGCACCGGCAGACCCGCCTGCGCCATCAGCGCAAGCAGGCCAACGGTTTTGAGGGAGACGGTCTTTCCGCCGGTGTTCGGTCCGCTGATGATCAACTGTCGCGCTCCGTCTTCCAGCGACAGCGATAGCGGAACTACGCTTCCACCTTCAGACTTCAACCGCAGGTCCAGGAGCGGATGCCGCGCCGCCTTCACCGCAATCTCATGCTCGACGAACTCAGGACGGACACAATCCAGTGTCTGCGCGAAGCGCGCACCGGCAAAGAGAGCATCGAGTTCCGTTAATACCTCCGCACCTGATTCGAGCGATGCAGCATGGTCGCCTACGGCGCGCGTCATCGCGACCAGGATGCGATGCACCTCGGCCTGCTCTTCATCCAGAAGACGCAGCAATTCATTGTTGCTTTCGACGGTCTCCAACGGCTCGACGAAGACAGTCTGTCCGCTGGAGCTGGAGCCATGGATAACACCCGGCACCTTTCGGCGCTGTTCGGTCTTGACCGGGATCACGAAGCGTTCGCCCCGGAGCGTGATCAGCTCTTCCTGGGCTGCTCCGGATTCACTGATGGCGCGCAGGCTGCGGCGTAGCGATTCCTCAATGGCACGATGCTGGCGTGCGATGGCGTTGCGCAGCCGCGCCAGCTCCGGTGAGGCATCGTCACTCAGCGAGCCGTCGGGCTCGATCTTGCCACGCAGGGCATGAAGCAACGGAGCGAGGTATGCCTGCGTTACCGGAAGCGAGATCTCCGCGATTGCCTTCCATGGCTCTTCCAGCTGCGCGACGGCGCGCCACTCTTCCATCAGCTCTGACAGCGCCAGTACCTGAAGAAGCTCTGCCGGCTCCAGCGCAGCGCCCGGAATCCGCGCCTTCTCCAGCATGGAGCCTGGGGCAAAGACAGCAGTGAAATAGAACGCAGCGCCGGTTGCGAGATACAGCCTAACCTCGGCGATACAGTCCTGCTGCTGTGCGATCCAGGCGGCATCGGTCGAGGGCTCGAGGGCAAGCACACGCTCGCGTCCCGCTGCTGAACCCGTCAGACGCGCCATCTGTTCCCGCAGCCGCTGCCACTCCAGGGCCGCCGCACTCGTCTCGCGTAAGATACTCACTTCTCTATGGTAGATGCGTTGGGGTAGATGCGTTGGGGTAGATGCGCTGGGGGTAGATGCGGTCGACCAATAGGCGTTGCGCGCATGCACAGTCAGCTCCGGGTGCGCCGGTATTCGTACCTCAATCCGATGCAAACCTTCTTTGCCGGAAACCGGTTGGAAGCTCAAAAGATAGCGGTTTGGCAGATGATTGGCGAGGATGGCCATCTGCCGCTCCAGATCGGCTTTGTCGTCGAAGCGGAGGTATTCTCCGCCGGAGAGCGAAGCCACCTCGGACGCCGCATTCTCCTGTAAGGCTCGGAAGGCCATTCCCAAAGGCTTACCCAGATCGAGCGTGTACAAGACAGGTGGAACCAGCGGCGACAGTTTGTATGGAGGATTCACGTAACGATCGCCCTTCAGTGAATCCATCAACTCGGTCTTCTCCGGCGAGAACGTTAGAGAGTAGATCTCAACGTTGTTCTCGCTCATCCTGCGCAATACCGTGTCGACCGGTGTCTTACTAGCGGTGTCCTGCGGCTGGCTGAGCAGCAGGACTACCTTGCGCGTTGCGGGCGGCAGTGCGGCCAGCAGGTCGATGCCGGTGTTTACCGCATCGAGGATTGCGGCGCCGTGATCGCCGGGCTCGGGTGAGGCGATGGCCTCGTGCAGCTTGCCGACATCGTGGGAGAAGCGCAGCATCCCTTCCGGTTTGCTGTCGAAGGTCAGCAGGCCGAAGCTGCGGTCGGCTGAACCGGTCATGTAATCGAGCATGGTCTCCAAACCGCGGTAGTTACGGAACTGTCGCGGCGCCCGTCCGCCGGTCTGCATCACGATCAGCACCGCCAGGGGCTGCGACGAGCGATCTTCCAGATGGAGATTCATCGCCGTACCGTCGTCGGTGAGGGCGAAGTCCTTTGCGGTCAATGGCTCCGGCAGCAAACCGTCTTTGTCCGTCACCAGCACCGGTACAAGGACAAGCGTGGCCTCACGCCGAATGACCGGCGCATCCTGTGCCAAGGCTCCAGTCATAAATCCCAACAACAGAATGCAGAGGCTGCTGCAACGCATGATCATGAAACGCATCGGCCGCTCCATCGTGAGCTTCGCCTATAGTGCACGGGAGTAGAATTCCCCGCAACGGAACTCGTCGTCTCTTCGCTGCGTATCTCTGACTGGTTCAAAAGGAGGCGCGAACAATGACCTGCGCTACCTGTGGTTCCCCTACTGCCGCTGCCGGCGGTTTCTGCTCCCGTTGCGGAGCTCCTCAACCCGCTGCACAAGCTACCTCTCAGCCTGGCGCTGCACCTCAACCCGCGCCGGCCGGAGTTCCGATGGCTTATGGCGTGCCTTACATTCCGCGTGTGCCGCGGCACCTGCAGACCCTTGCCGTGCTGTGGGGCATCTTCGCCGCGTACCGCGTCGTCAGCGTCTTTCTCGGTCTGGCGTTCGCCAACGTCATGATGCGCTCGCACTTCTTTGGCTGGAGATCCTCGCCGCTGCAGATGCCCTTCTTTCATGCCATGATGCCGTTCATCTTTGCCACCACCTTGGTGATGGCCGGAGCGGCCGCACTGGTCTGCTGGAGTCTGCTGCAACGCAAGCCCTGGGGGCGCGTGCTTGCCATTGTTTTTGGCGTGTTGGCGCTGCTGAAGTTTCCGTTCGGTACCGCGCTAGGGATCTATACCCTGTGGGTGCTGGCGCCTTCTGCTTCGGGTGTTGAGTATGACGCGATTGYGGTGGATTGACTAGTTGCCGGAGTTTTCGCGTTGTCATCCTGAGCGTAGCGAAGGACCTGCTTTCTTGGCAGGCACCGAGATCGGTGGCTCAACTAGAAGCAGGTCCTTCGCATACGCTCAGGATGACACGACGTGGTGGGGAGACTGCTTTGGACTCAAGACACCAGCAACCAGCACTTACGAACTGCTGCGAAGCAGCCTCGCTGCTTCTTTTGCAAAGTACGTAAAGATAAAGTCCGCGCCGGAGCGGTGGATGGCCAGCAGGCTTTCCAGGATGGTCCGCTCGCGCTCCAGCCATCCCTTTTCGAAGGCTGCGCAGAGCATGGAGTATTCGCCCGAGACCTGGTAGGCGCCGATAGGCACCTCGAAGCGTTCGCGGGCGGCGAGGATGATGTCCAGGTAAGCGCCCGCTGGCTTCATCAGGATCATGTCCGCGCCCTCCATCAGGTCCAGCTCAATCTCGCGCATGGCTTCCCGCGGATTCGCCGCGTCCATCTGGTAGGTCCGGCGATCGCCGAACTGCGGCGCAGAATCGGCAGCCTCGCGGAAGGGCCCGTAGAASGCCGAAGCAAACTTGGCCGCATAGCTGAGGATGGGCACCTCGGTGAAGCCTTCGATATCCAGTTCTTCGCGAATGGCTTCGACGCGGCCATCCATCATGTCGGACGGCGCAACGATGTCCGCGCCCGCCTTCGCGTGTGAGACCGCGGTCTTCGCCAGCAACTCGATGGTTGCGTCGTTGTCGACGTGATAGTGGTCGCCCTCACGCGCGATGATGCCGCAGTGTCCATGCGAGGTGTACTCGCACATGCAGACATCGGAGATCACCAGCAGCCCATCCAGCGCACGGTCGGCCTTGATGGCGCGGATCGCCCGCTGCACGATGCCGTCCTCGGCGTAACCGCCGGTACCGGCTTCATCCTTGCTCTCGGGCAGGCCGAAGAGCAGCAGACCGCCGATGCCGAGCTTTGCGCACTCATGCGCTTCCTTCAACGCCTCATCGATGGAGAGGTTGAAGACATCGGGCATGGAAGAGATGGGCTTCCGTACACCTTCTCCTGGACAGATGAAGAGCGGATACAAGAGCATGCCGGGACGGAGATGGGTCTCACGGACCAGCGAGCGCATCGCCGCGGTACGGCGAAGACGGCGCATTCGGGTGATAGGAAACTCCATACCTTAGATTTTAGTGGCTCGTCTGGTTGGTTAGTTGAATGGTTGAATAGTTGAATGGTTCCACCAATCGGCTGAGGCCGCAGCCTCACCATTCAACTATTCAACAATTCAACGATTCCACCGTCTTTAAGAACCGTTCCGCTCAAACCCAACCGCTTTGCTTCCTGCAGATACCAGAAGATCTTCGCAGCGGCTGCCTTTGGCTCCAGACCGCCGTAGCGGATATTCGAGATGCAGTTGCGGTCTGCGTCGGTCTTTCCTACACGCGGATTCCAGGTCAGGTACGCTCCCAGCGAATCTGCCGATGACAGCCCTGGCCGCTCGCCGATCAGTATCAACGAGCACTTCGCTCCCAGGCACTCACCTACTTCATCCGCGACCGCAACGCGAGCCTGGGTCAGCAGGACGATCGGGGCCAGAGCCCATCCGGCAAGCATCGGCAGCAGGGCAGCCAGTGTCTCAACCGCGTGCCGTTCTACTGCCAATGCCGACAATCCATCCGCGACCACAATTGCGAGGTCATGTGCTCCGTGCACGAGCTGGGTGCGAGAGGCGTCGCTCAGCTTCCGCCCCAGGCCGGGGTTTCGAAGATACTGTGCCCGATCGGGTGCAGATGTGGTTAGCTGCAGCACCTGTGAGACACCTGCCTCCTGCTGCAGGCGCAGTGCGAGACTCGGAAGATGCAGCGGCACATGGACGGCATCGCGTGCCTGTGCGTGCGCCAACTGGAAGGCCAGCACCTCGCTGGTCGCGAGGCTCACACCGGTGGATGGCAGCGCCACTCGCGCCGGTGTGTAGCGACGTAGCGTGCTCAGAGCTTGTGTCATGCACCCCCTCCGGCAGTGAGATGCAGAGGACTTGCCTCTGCCAACCTTGCTGCATGATCGCCCGCGAGCCAGGCTTCAAACTCCGGCGCGGGCTTCAGGCCGAGCACCTGCCGCAGATAGAGCGCGTCGTGAAAGGAGGTGCTCTGGTACTGCAACATCACATCGTCCGCTCCAGGGACGCCCATGATGTAGTTCACTCCTGCCGCGCCCAGCATCGTCAGCAGGGTGTCCATGTCGTCCTGGTCGGCCTCGGCGTGGTTGGTGTAGCAGACGTCGCAGCCCATCGGCAGCCCCAGCAGCTTGCCGCAGAAGTGATCTTCCAGGCCCGCGCGCAGGATCTGCTTCCCGTCATAGAGATATTCCGGCCCGATAAAGCCGACGACGGTATTCACCAGTAGCGGCTTGTAGCGACGTGCCACGGCGTACGCCCGGGCCTCGCAGGTCTGCTGGTCCATGCCGTGATGCGCCTCGGCGGAGAGTGCCGAGCCCTGCCCGGTCTCGAAGTACATCAGGTTCTCGCCGCCGCGACCAAGCTCCCGCACCATTGCATGCGCCTCATCCAGCATTGCCAGCGTGATGCCGAAGGACGCATTCGCCTTCTCTGTTCCCGCAATCGATTGAAAGACCAGATCCAGCGGAGCTCCGCGCTCGATGGCTGCCATCTGCGTGGTCACGTGCGCCAGGACACAGCTCTGCGTGGGAATGGCATACCGCTCCCGCACTGCATCGATTAGTCGCAGCAGGGTCGCGGTGGTTTCCACATTGTCAGTGGCGGGGTTGATGCCGATGACGGCATCGCCGGAACCGAGCAACAGGCCATCGAGGATCGATGCCGCGATGCCGACGACGTCATCCGTTGGGTGATTCGGCTGCAGCCGCGTCGAGAGTGTCCCTGCCAGGCCAATCGTCGTCCGGAAGCGCGAGACCACCTGGATCTTACGTGCTGCAGCAACCAGGTCCTGGACCCGCATCAGCTTGCTGACGGCGGCAACCATCTCGGGGGTGAGGCCTGTGGCCAGTCCCGACAGGACGTCGCTTGTCGCTTCGTCTGACAACAGCCAGTCGCGGAACCCACCCACGGTCAAGCTGCTGACCGGAGCGAAGGCCACAGGATCGTGGCTGTCGGCGATCAGCCGCGTCACCTCATCCTCTTCGTAGGGGACAAGGGTTTCTTCCAGAAAAGTACGCAGGGGAAGATCGGCCAACGCCATCTGCGCGGCGGCGCGTTCGACGGCCGAGCTTGYAGCGACGGCGGCAAGCTCATCGCCGGAGCGCAATGGGGTCGCCTTCGCCAGCAGATCCTTCAGATCGCGAAAACCGTAGGTCGTACCGCCGATGGTGTGTTGCAGTTGCACGATTGCCCCGAGTGTAGCAATGCGGCTAGAGCATTTTCCCTGTTGCTAGGTAGCCCGGAGGAGGTGTGCAGCGGCGTTTTCTTTGCGGAAAACGCCCATAGATACAGAAACCCTACTCTACACCTACAGGGAAAATGCTCCGTCGCCCTGGTTATAAACCGGCGTTACAGGCAGACCGCGGTACCGCGTACTCCATCTGCCGGACCACTGAGACGCATGGCCTGCCACAGCTTCCACGCCGCGGCCAGCGAAGCTGCGACTAAAGCTACTCTGAGCCCCATCATGATGCCGAACTGAATTCCCGTCTCTGTCTCGGCAGGGACGCCCGCAGTGATGGTGAACAACGCCTCTCCTGGAAGTACGAGGAGCGCGAGCGCCACGACAGAGCACAGGTCAGCCGCCACATAGAGCAAACCAGTCCTTCGGGCCGAATGCCGACTGCCGATCGCAATCGCCTTCAGTACAAGCCGGGTAAGCAGCAGCGCAGCGATAGGCGCAAACATGCGGTGCCAGATGGGTGTGGCTTCGATGTGGAAGAGACGGGCTGCGGGCCCGAAGAATAACAGTACGGGGAAATGCGGCACCGCCACCAGCCATAAGAGCGCTGCTGCATCCGCGATCAGGTCCACAATCGGATACTTCGGCGCGACGCCATGCAGTACAGGCCGGGGCTGCTCTTGCAGCAGCTTCATCGGATCCCATTGTGCCGTAAGCCGCCTGGCTCCGACGTAGTGCGTTACACCGTAGTCCAGACCAGCGAAGACGGCGGTGGCTACCGCCCAAAAAAGAAAGAGCACATACGGTACCACGCCCAGGCGGTACATCAGGCTTCCAGATTCGGGGCTCACAAATGCCAGCATCATCTGAGTCGCGAAGGCAAACAGAATCACCAGGGGAGTTGCGCGTTTGAGCGTGTACCAGTAGATCCCGAACAGTGGACCGATCAGCGCCCGCTGCGGCTGGTAGCGCATCGCCACCTCGAACGGATGTCCATGTGCCCGCAACGTTGCGGCCTGTTCTTCCAGCGTCAAGGGATGCCCGAACTCTTCCTCACGGTCTTCCATGGCATCCAGCAGATTCGCACCCAGCTCAGCCAGGATGTCGTTCTTGCGGTGGGTGGGGAGATGCTTGCCGACGGCTGCGAGGTACGGCATCAGTAGGGCAAACGTGGTGGATGGATAGATCGGTTCGGTCTTGGGCTGGTTCATGGCGGTCACTCCTTGGTGACAACAGCAGATGAAGCAAGAATCCGTGCGGACGAGCTAAGAATCCGTTCCAGGGCAGAGCTCAGCCCTACGTACTCGGCGAGCAGCTTTTCGAAGACTGTGACTCCGGCTGCTGACAGGCGATAGAACCGCTTGCGGCGTTTGTCTTCCTCGCGCCACTCGCTGGTGAGCAGACCCTGTGTCTCCAGCCGCCGCAGCAGCGGATACAGCGTGCTCTCTTCCATCTCCAACCCGCGCTCGGCCAGCGCCTTGCGCAGGGTGTAGCCGTAGTGCTCCTGCTGCAGCGCCGCCAGGACGGCCAGCACTAACGAGCCGCGGCGCAGCTCCAGCGTGAGGCTTTCGGCAACTTCGGGGTTGGGGAGAATGGTATTCATACCCTGTACACCACATACTGTGTCATGTACAGTGTGTGGCGTCAAGTACTTTCCAGAGTTGAAAACGTACGGTACGGGTGGTCGGAAAGGCCGCGCCGAAAATTAGCAACGCGGCTCGATTCAGAAGTTGAAAGTTGAAGACGTAACTTTCTCGACGGGACGTTATCGAGGTTGCACGCTGAAACTGGAAGGCATTGATGGCACGGAATCTATAGCTTGCACTACTGTACGGCTTCAACTTTCAACTTGGAACTTTCAACTCTTCAGGTCAGCTTCACTCCCGTGAAGCCACTGCCGGAGATCCCGTCGCAGAGTTCTTTCCAGGGACAGTCTTCGCAGGCTGCGCGGATGTCTCCATTGCGGAAGGCGGTGCGTAGCATGGCCAGACGGGCGCCGGTCAGCTCCAGAACGGCTCCGGGAACAACCGGCTCTCCCAGCAGGGGAGAGAGCTGCCGGGCTGCTTTCTGGTCGCGTTCCAGGACGCTTTCGTTGAAGCAGTGGCAGTCGCCGCCGGCGACCAGAGGGGCGCAGATGTCGTCCGGGCCGGAGACGATTTCGACCGGCTCACCGCCGGCAGCAAGCTGCCGGATAAGCCGGTCGAAGTTCGCAATAAACTCCGGCGAGTAGCCCTCGCCCTTGTACGTCAGCATGCACAGCAGATGATGCGGACGCAGACGAATCATGAGATTTCCTGCCTTCAGGCTGCGGGCTTGAAGGTACGCCGCGCCGCCATCACCGTAGCGGTCGCCAGACCGGCCTTCACCAAAGCGCCGACGACGAAGGGCATCACGCCCGCGGCGATGGCCTTGTTCCAGCCCACCAGAGTGGCCAGCCATGCGGCTCCCATACCCAGGTTGATGACGTTGCCCGTCAACATTGCGCCCAGATTGGCGGCAACGCCGTTGATCCACTTGCGGTCAGTGAGCCAGCCGATAAAGGCAGCCGTCACCGGGAAGCTTGCGAGGTAACCGGCAGTCGGTCCCATAAACACGGCGACACCGGCCGCGCCGTGCGCCAGCACCGGCAGCCCGATCACTGCTTCCGCCAGCCACGCCAGCACGGTAATGGTTCCCAGCCGCGCGCCGAAGAGAGCTCCTACCACCAGCACCGCATAGGTCTGCATGGTGATCGGCACCGGGAACATGGGCACGGCCAGCCACGACGAAGCCGCCAGGAAGAGTGTTCCCAGAGCGACCTTTACGACGGAGCGGGTCAGCGTGTTGGTTCCGGCATCAACGAACGGAGAGAGGCGAGCGCGAAGTTCCATGGGGATGATTGTCTCTCTTTTTT
>NZ_JBFRCY010000054.1:0-14392 GCF_052113305.1 Terriglobus sp. YAF25 | reverse complement strand
GGCACTACCTTGCCGGGATCGGCCGGGTCGAAGTGCGTGCCTGCATCCGCAACCGTCGTGGCAAGGCGTATCAGTTGCTGCTGCCATGGGTTGCGCTCCGCTGCCGGAAGATAATCGGCAATCGCCGGCAAAGTGGTATCGATGCCTTCGAAGAAATCGCTCTCCTTCTCCGGCATGCTCGTCGTAGCCCTCGTGGCCCACAGATGATAAGCCGAGTTTTGCGGAGCGGGCAGAGCCGGACCGATACCACCGTTCTGCGAGCGCTGCTGTGCCAGTCCCTCACGCGCGATCGCCGAATAGTTGTTGGCCAGCACGTAGCTGTAGTCGCCGACCGGCACCTGTACGGTGACCGAAGGCAGCGTCTTGATATCCGTAGTATTGACGTAGTTATGGAAGACCACCGGCTCCCAGCGGGTGGTGGCGTAGTCAAAGATGCCCTTCTCGGTCACGCGCGCAAACGGGACACGCGCATAGACCTTCTGCACCTTCCAGGGAAGAAGACCTTCCTTGATCTGCTCCGGGAACATGTTGGGATCGGCAGCGGCGTTGAAGACCTCCTGTGCCATCTCTCCGGAGACCTGGTGCTGTCCATGTCCGTCGGCGAAGTTGCCGTTGAAGCTTGACGTCACCACCATCGGCCGCAGGATACGCACGATGCGGACAGCATCGCGCAGCACGGTCTCATGCCCCCACTGCTTGTGCGCCTCTTCCAGCGTCTTGGAAAAGCCATAGTCGGCAAAGCGTCCAAAGTAAAGATGAATGCCTTCGTATCCGGTGCTGGCGAGCAGCTCCTGCGTCCGGACCAGACCGAGCTGATCCCAGTAGTCGCCGGACATCACATTCTGGCCACCCTCGCCACGCGTCAGGACAAACAGCGAAGCATCGACGCCCTTGCCGCGCGCCTCATAGGCCATCATGGCGCCGTCCTCGTCATCGGGATGGGCGTTGACGGTCAGCAGGCTGGCGCGGGTCCTCAGCTTCTGCAGGCCCTGCCAAACGGCCGCCGAGCCGCGGTCATAGGGCAACGGCATCGCCGAAGCCGGAGGCAAAGCGGTGCCGGCCAGCGGAGGCGGCGCACTCTGCGCCACCAGGGTGGCGGTGAGAAGCAAAGACAAAGCAGGGTGCAGCAGGGCGTTCGGTCGCATCAGTGATGAAGGGCCTTTCAGGTAGAGCGCTTGAGCTATACCCTGAGTCTTACTGACCGGACCCACGAAACGCAACCCTCGATTACCGGTCCCGCCCCAGGACGTGTCGCACACCTTTTGTTTGTCATCCCGCAGGTGTGAGTTGATTTCCGTATATCACTGTTTCTGCGTGACTTAAGCAGGCGCTTTTTGGCTGTGCAGATGTTGTGCAGGACATCTGTGCAGTTTCGCGCCCTTTCGGACCGCAATCCCGCTCTGATCGCATGCTACTAAGAGTGCTTTAAACATGTGGAACGGCGCTCTCTTTGGAGCACCGTCCTGGCGCGGAAAGCGACCGAGAATGGACACATTTGGGTCACACTGATTACGACCTTCATCACCTGCATACCCTGCGCGACAACATACGTCCATATTTCGTCTGCGGGCGCTTGCCTCAGTAGCCTTGAACGGTGACTGGGTAGATGCTTTTTATTTGGGGTTCAACAGGTAGCTCACATCAATATCTCCGATGGCGCCGACCTCACGGAAAATATCTGGACGGGAGCAGCCCGTACAAGTGATGAGAAGGCTCTTTGAATCCATCCACTTAACCGATATATCGTATCGCCCTTTTGCTATAAACAACACTCCGTCGTTTGAATCGTACTTAGCCGATGCACTCTGAAGATTCACGACAGAGCTGAAATCAGTCGTAGCACCGCAGTTACGTTCGCATGTACGAACGATTAGTCGACCGTCGGGCGAAACCACCTTAGACTTCACAGTGTTGTCGCAATTGTTGCACCCCGTGAGGCATAGCACCGCCAAAGCCGCATGCAATATCAAGCTAGGTTTTCTTATAGCAGCCAGATTTGTAATAGTTATACCCAGCAATGATTTGGGCTTGGTCATTTGGATCATCTCCATAGGGTGGTCCCCCTCTCCAATTACCCCATTCGGGGGTTGATGTGCCTGCCTGTCCCTTTATATTTGTATTAACTGACACTTTTGATGGCGCGAGCGGTACCGAACAAACGTTAGTACCAACGGAATAGCCACCCATTATGCCATCAGCGAAACGCCAGCTTGGGCGACCCAATTTGTCGCCTCCTCCCATGTCGTCCCAGTTGAAGCAACGAGGGTCCGGGTTCACCGGTATTGCGTGAGCGACCCCGTTGTCGTCATAGTAGGAGATCGTGCTTCGAACGCAGCCTGACTCTAGACCGAGTGGATCATTAAGTGCCAAAGGGTTGTTCTGCACATAGCTGTAACGATTGAAGCTCTGGGGGTCGAAGATGTTGTAGCTGCCATCGTAGGGATCGGGACTCATCCAGCGCCCGTAGGAAGGAGCGTATTCGCGAAACGCAGCATGTTCCAATGTGAAATTTCCCTGTCCCAAGTCATGATCGGTACCGGCAAAATGAGGAAGGTTGGTATCTGAAGACGGTGTCGTATAGTTGTCCCCGAATTCAGCCGATTGGAATTGAGCTACGGCACCCGTTCCGGATTTGTTGGTCCTCACCCGCTCCGTGCCCACAAGGTCCTGATGTTGATAGTAAATATCACCGTTCAACCAATACGCTATCGGGGAATCGCCTGCATAGTATTGCGACAGAGCGGTGGTGCCGTTATCGTACCAAATCGTAGCTCGCCGGGAGAACAGATCGAACCCGCACCGATAGATCCCCCTTATGTCCGCAAACTTTACCCGCTGATTGAATGCATCGTAGATGTACGATGCGGTTGCTCCGTCATCAACCGATAGCAGTTTTCCGTCATCATCATATTGATAGCTATGATTTGGGTCCTGGGTGAGATTTCCGGCAGCATCATAGACATAGCCGGAACTATTGATCTGATTGTTGGCAGAGTTGAAACTCAAAGCCGTTGTCAAACCACCGTTGTAAGAAGTCTGCTGCCAGCGATTGCCATAGCGATCATAGGAATAGTCGGAGATGGCTGTCCCTGACGAACTGCCGTGTTTCAAGCGCCCAAACTCATCATAGGTGTAGTCGAGACAGTTGCCTTCGATGGTGTCGCATCTCCAATTTACTTGTCCCCCAACTGGTCCGGATGAAAATCCGTACAGTTCACTACTCCCCCCCCGCGCAGTCGACCGAATAGCTCCCTGCGCAGACATATGTCCCACTTATCCGCCCGCTTGACTCGAAGTGATTGACTCCTTTCAAGCCGTTGCCGAAATCAGATGCCGAAACGCCAAATGGACTTACGGTAGCAGCGCTATAGATCAGGTCAGCATTCGTGGAGTCGTTCTGCCCCCCATTGATCGAAGTCAACTGGCCTGCGAGATTGTAGCCGTAGCGCACCGGGAAATAGCCGACAGAAGTTGTGTATGATTCCTGGGTCAGTCGCGAAGCGAGGTCATACGAATAAGCCCGCCACACGTCGTGCGCTGGATTACCGCACCAGTCAGGCAGGCATTGCCCGATGATACTTATACGGCTGGCGGAATCGTAGAGGAATTCGCTCTCCATCCATATCGCGCCGATGGAAGCATGTGCATTCGTCAACGTCCCTTTCGACGAACCTAGGTTCGTTCCGCCCCATCCCGTCGCTTGATCATAGCTATAGATCTTAGTGGGGGTCTTTCCGTCATCATAGATGAGCGAATTCAGGCGCCCTAGTGCGTCGTACTGCATCGTCGCCGTGGGTTGTACCTGTGAGTTCGCACACTTCCTTGATTCGCCCGATGAGGTCGTATTGGGTGATAGTCCCTTTTCCGGGATTAGATTGTGTTTTAACTGCACGGGACCAGTAGGTGTTCGTAACCGAGGAGCCGTCCGGGCGGGAAATCGTGAGCACGCGACCTAGGCCATCGTACGTGTAGCTAGTGCTGTTGGAGGTACATTGTGAGCTTCCCGTATCGGAGGAGGATGAGTAGGCCGCGCTCGTAGACTGCAAGTGACCGGTGGCGTCGTAGCAGGAATCAGTCAGGTACCAGTTTGACGAAGTACTGCTCACAGCGTTGCGTACCCGTCGTCCGTAGTTGTCAAAGAAGGTCTCCTGCGTGGACCACTCCGAACTGTTGAGCTTGGTTTGTACCGTAATTTTTCCTGGCGTATAGGTGTATAGAACCTCACCACCGCCCGGAGTCGTCACGTCCTTTGGACGCATCAGCGGATCATATTGAACTATTTCCGTCGTCTGCCCGGAGTTGTACCCCGTAGACGTGAGCTGCGCAGCCGAAGAAGCGTCGTAGGTGCTGGAAGTAGACAGCGAACTGACGGCGGAGTTGCCGGACGTCTGGGTACTGAGTCCGGTTACGAAGGCTTGGGTCGCGTCATAGGAATAATCAGTCTCCAGATTATTGAACGTGGCGGATTTGCGAGCGCCCGTATCGTAGTTGGTGTAAGTGGTGCTGATCCAAGTGGAACCACCTGCCCATACGGATGTAGATGTCAAATTCCCCCGTTCGATTTGAGACGTTCCGCGCTGGGGAAGTCCTGAAGTTGGGACGACAGACGACTCATTGTATCCATTGATGACCTGCGACAGAATATTGCTTCCTGAGGAGTAGCTTGCGTTTATTACATTCCCATACATATCGTGGCTGGCGCCCCAGCTCTCCAACGTAATGCTTGGAGTCGGCGGATCGAAGCTGAACCAACTACCGACAAGCCCACCAAGCCCTATGTAGTTGTAGCGAACGGAAACCTGCGAGCCTCCGTTGTATGAGGTTGTCGTCACACGTCGGAGTAATGGCGTATGTGCTGGCCCTGCGTAGTTGAAGAAAAAGCTAGTGTTCATCTCCATCAGGGGAGTTGTCGTATTAGTCGATCCGTCCCAGATGCGCCGCCGGGTCTCGTAGGGAAGATTGTTTTCAACGTTTGCTGAGAACTCAAATGACCGGAGCTTATTAGCCTCGTCGACAACATCTGTATTTGAAGTTCCGGCGCCGGTTATGGCTCGGGTAAAAGTCTTTGATCCGGAAACAGTGGTTCTGGTAAGAACCACGGGGGCGCCATCGGAAGAAATGCCTGTTCCATTGCAGCCGCCACTGTAGGAGTAATCTATCGTGCCGCCTGTTGGCAACGTGATGGACTTTAATCGTCCTGTCACGGATCCTCCAATCCCCGGCGTGTTTTCGTATTGGAAGGAGTACTTGTCGGAGGGAGAATCTGGATATTCGATCGTGTCTACAAGGTCAACAGTCGCCGGACCATATTCGCTAATTCCCCCGCATTGAAAGTTCGTCTGGACCGTATAGCTGCGATAGGTCACTTTTACGCTTGCCGATGTCGCACCCCCCGATTGGCGGGTTACGGGGTAAGTAAAGTAACGCGGGCTTCCAGCATTGCCACTGCCTGTGACGGCTAGTGCGGTAACGCCCAACGTATCTGTGAATGTTCCATCTCCATTGGCCGAAATTGTATTGCCATTGCTGTCTGTAATTGAGCCCGAGCCGCCGGCGCTCATTGGTGCATCGATAATGCTCCCGGTAGGCGTGTGCACAACGAAAGTGTTGTCTAGCGAATATCCGGAACCGTCGATGGCCTTCCCATCGCCATCTACAACTGAAGCAGCCCCGCCGCCGCACTGTTTCAACTCATAATTAAATGGATGAACGATTCCTTCCGCTTGATGATATGCAATGTTCGTATAGTAGGTTCCCGGATAGGTGCCTCCGCCGTATAAATCACAAGAAGCGGTCGAGGTCGAGTAGGTGAGGAAGCCAATAAAGCCGTCGCCGACATTGCCGTGAAATCCCCATTGGTGGTCCGGCTGCCAAGCATTTCCCAGAGGCGACCAGATCAGACCGTCGTATCTCAGTGCGTAATTGAACGCGAGGCCGCGACCCGGCCGGCTGACAACGGGAAGTTCGAAATGAACATTCAGATTTCCGATGTTGACGGTGTCAAGACCATTCCCGTCATACGCCCCGAATGGATAAATACCAGTTCCGGTATTCTGGGCGACGACTGATATGGACAGGCAGAGAAACAGCGCAATGCGAACAACAGTCTTCATTTTCTGGAGCAACCTTTCGATTGCGCACAGAGAGGGAGAAAAACTACGAATTTCTTACTTTTGTGATTC
Organism: Terriglobus sp. YAF25; assembly: GCF_052113305.1. Taxonomy (NCBI): domain Bacteria; kingdom Pseudomonadati; phylum Acidobacteriota; class Terriglobia; order Terriglobales; family Acidobacteriaceae; genus Terriglobus; species Terriglobus sp. YAF25. The sequence goes on along the minus strand of NZ_JBFRCY010000054.1, from coordinate 8,210 downwards.
TAGGATCGACTCATACTGCGTCTCTATCAATATCAGACTTATATGCATCTGCGGAAGAGGGCTGAAACAAACTGCATTGATCATTTTCCCAAAACAACTCCACTTCTCAGTCATAGCCGCCCTTGCAGAGCGACGGGGCGAAGGCCCAACGGATGGAGTGGGATTGACCTTCTTTAGTTGATGCGAGCTTATGAACGCGCGGAGGGGTCCCGGCGAACTTCGTTCGTTGGGGTGAGTAGCGATGGATGGGGCACCCAGAGCGTGGGTCGCATCCACCTTAGAAACGATCTCTCAACACCGAACCGACAATCGCTCCAATCGCGCCGGCTTCGCCGCTCTCGCGTGCACGCTCCACAGTCATGTACTCCTGCAGCGCATGCGCCAGACGCGGAAGCGGTAGTGTCTGCAGCCACACACGTCCGGGACCGGTGAGCTGGGCCAGGAAGATGCCGTCACCGCCGAAGAGCATGTTTTTGATGCCCGGGACGGTGGTGATCTGGAAGTTCACATTTGCGTGGAAGGCGCCGACGTGGCCGGGGTGGACGCGCAGGATCTCTCCGGGCTGAAGGTCTTTGATGACGAGCTCGCCCGAAAGCTCCAGCCAGGCCGTGCCCTGACCGCTCACCCGTTGCAGGATGAAGCCGCTGCCGCCAAAGATGCCGGCACCAAGCGACTGCTGGAAGCCGACGCCAAGCTGTATCTGCGAGGTCGCACAGAGGAAGCCGTGCCGATGGATCAGGTACTCGTGGCCGGGAGAGACCTCCACCGGAACAATGTGACCCGGAACCTTGGTCGCAAAGGCCACCTCGCCGGGATAGTTGAGGGCCCGATACTCGGTCATGAAGAGCGATCCGCCGCCGGCCATACGCTTGATCGCGCCGAAGAAACCGCCTCCGCCCCCGAACTGCGTGTGAGTCTGCATCTGGATGCTTTGCGACATCCAGGAGAGTTCTCCAGCTTCAGAGATGACGGTTTCGCCGGGCTCGAGCAGGAACTCGAGAACGGGCATGGTGGTTCCGGTAATACGGCTTTGCATGGCGATGGGTCGCTCCTTCGAGTGGATTCTACGCCGGAGCGTTCAAGCCGGTTCCCTAATTCCCCGTTTCCATAAGATATTGGTGCCATGCCGGAGCTGCCTGATATCGCTGCCTATCTCCACGCCCTCACTCCCCGGGTCGTGGGCAAGCGCCTGCTGCAGGTACGGATTCAGGGACCATCCCTTCTGCGGACAGCCGACCCACCCATCTATAAAGCCGAGGGCAAGACAGTCCTCGCACTGCGGCGGGTGGGCAAACGTATCGTCTTCGTTCTGGAGGACGACCTCTTCCTGGTGCTGCACCTGATGATCGCCGGCCGTCTGCACTGGAAGCCCGCGGGAGCCAAACTCGGTGGCAGGATCAATCTTGCCGTCTTCGACTTCGAGGATGGATCACTCCTGTTAACGGAGGCCGGCACCAAGAGGCGAGCCTCGCTGCACCTGGTGCGGAGCGAGGCCGCACTGCTGGAGATGGACCCCGGCGGTATCGACGTAATGACCGCGACACCGGAGGAGTTCCGCGCCGCGCTGAGCGTTGAGAACCGGACGCTCAAGCGCGCGTTGACCGATCCGCGGATTGTGAGCGGCATCGGGAATGCCTACTCTGACGAAATTCTATGGACGGCCCGGCTCTCACCCATCCTCCAGACCGGCAAGCTGAGCGAGGAGGAATGGCAGGGGCTCTATGACGGAACCCGCACAGCGCTGCAACAATGGATCGACCGGCTGCAAGCAGAGGCCGAGGAAAAGTTCCCGGAGAAGGTCACCGCCTTTCGCCCGGAGATGGCCGTACATGGCCGCTTCGGCAAACCGTGCCCGCGGTGCGGGTCGCCGGTGCAGCGCATCCGCTACGCGGATAACGAGACCAACTACTGCGCGACCTGTCAGACCGAGGGCCGGGTACTGGCCGACCGAAGTCTTTCCCGCCTTCTCGGCAAGGATTGGCCACGCACCCTGGACGAGCTGGATGCATTGAAACGCCGCTAGAGCATTTTCTCTGTAGGCGTAGAGTAGGGCTTCCGTATCTATGGGCGTTTTCCGCAATGAAAACGCCGCTGCACACCCTTTCCGGGATACCCAGCAACAGGGAAAATGCTCTAAGTCGGAGAAAATTTTGGCCTTGCACCTAACCATGCGCCGATGGCGCTGTCCAAGGAAACACATCGAGGAAATCTCATGAACCGTCTTCCTGCTCTCTTCCTCTGTACGGTTACGTGCGTCACGGTTACGTGCATCGCTGCGGCACAGCAGGCCGCCAGGCCCGAGCCAGCTTTTGAAGTCGCCACTATCAAGCCCAGCGATCCGGCAGAACGGCGCATGATGATGCAGATGTCCGATGGAGTCCTGCATGCGAAGAACATGCCCCTGGTGGAGCTGATCAACTTCGCCTACGAGATCAAATCTCCCTCTTTGTTAAGCGGCCTGCCGGAGTGGGCAAAGCAGGAGCACTATGACATCGAGGCCAGGCAGGACGAGGAAGAGGCCCGGGCCCTGCGAAAGCTGCCCGAGGAAGAGCGAGGCTATGCCACGCGCCGCATGGTGCAGAAGATGCTGGAAGACAGGCTGCACCTGAAGCTGGCCAAGGAACAGAAAGAACAGCCCGTCTACGCACTGGTGGTGGCAAAGGGCGGACTGAAGATGAAGCCATCGGCTGCTCCGCCGCCAGGTGAGAATGCCGGTCCTGATTCGGGGCCGGGCCCGAAACCAGCTGCCGAGCCGGGCGCCGGAGGACCTCAACGCATGAGGCGGGGCATGATGATGAACAGCCGGGGCGAGTTGACCGGAACCGACTCCACAACCGGCATGATTGCGAATGTGATCTCTCACATGCCTGAGGCCAGCGAACGCGTGGTCGTCGACAAGACCGGCCTGACCGGACACTATGACTTCACGCTGAAGTGGACCCCGGAGATGCCGGCGCCCGCCTTCCGTGGAGCAGACGGTGGAGCTCCTCCGCCGCCGGCGGCCGACACCAGCGGTCCGACGCTCTTTACCGCCCTGGAGGAGCAGCTTGGCCTGAAACTGGAGACCGCCAAAGACCTGGTGACGAGCTACCGCGTTGAAAATCTGGATCACCCGACAGCGAACTAAACCGTGGCCGCCTGCGTATCCATCGCCATGCATCGACTTCTTGCAACTGCCGTGCTGGGCGGCGTTCTGGGCAGCGCTCTGGCTACCTATGCCCAGAGTCCGCCTCAGGCTGGGCAGCAGAAGCACAGCTTCGAAGTTGTTTCGGTAAAGCCATCAGCCGCGGCAAACGATAGTACGAGCGTCAACACCACACCGTATCGCATCCGGTGCGAAAACGTTCTGGTGCGGCAGGTTCTGATGATGGGCTTCGACATCCGGTCTGAATCACAGATCGAAAATATGCCCGACTGGGCAAAATCAGAGCGGTTCAATATCGATGCCAAGGTGGATGAAGAGACAGCCGCTGCGATGAAAAGTCTCCCCCGCGACGAACGTCAGAAGTGGCAGCAGGAGATGATGCAGGCGCTGCTCGAAGACCGCTTCCACCTGAAGTTCCATTGGGAGAAGAAAGAGCTACCGGTCTATAGCCTTACGGTTGCCAAAAGCGGCAGCAAGCTGAAAGCGACCGTTCCTCCCCCTCCGCCGCCAGGCGCCGACCCTAACGCTAAACCCCAGGACCGTGGAACCAGCTCAAGCACACACAACGGGCACATGGTTGTGACCAACGGCAGCATGGAGATGTTCGCCTACCAGCTCTCGCACATGACCGAGATGGATAGCCGCGTGGTGCTGGACCGGACTAATCTTCCCGGCAGGTTCGACTGGACACTGGACTGGTCGCCCGAGAGACAGCAAAATAGCTTTCACGGAGCAGATGGCAATCCCGCGCCGGCTCCAACAGCCGATACCTCAAAACCAACTCTCTTTACCGCATTGCAGGAACAGCTCGGTCTGAAAGTGGAGCAGGCTAAGGCTCCGGTAGACCTGCTGGTGATTGATGATCTGGAACGTCCGACGGAGAACTGAGCACCATGAGTCGACGCCACATTCTTACGGCTTGCCTGCTATTCAGTTCAATAGCAGGCTATGGGCAGACCCGCTATGTCTACGAGGTGGCGTCGATAAAACCCTCCACCGGTGCGAAGTTTGAGGTTGTCGTCATCAAGCCCACACCGCATGGCTCTACTGGCAACTCCCTGAACTTCAATCAGGGCAAGATGGTTGCACATAACATTCCGCTGAAGGATGTGATCAAGTTCGCCTACGATCTGAAGTCGGACTCGCAACTCTTGAACGCTCCCGACTGGGTGAAGACAGACCGGTATGAGATCGATGCTCAGGAAGACGAGGCCGAGAGCGCCGCGCTGATGAAGATGGCATTCGAGGGCCGTTTTGAAGCACTGCGGTCAATGATGCGACAGATGCTGATAGAGCGCTTCCATCTAGAAGCCACACCGCAAACAGCCGAAGTACCGATCTATGCGCTGGTCGTCACAAAGGGTGGACCGAAGATCACTCCCACGCCGCCACTGGCGTCCGGAGAACAACGGAAGTTCCGTGGATGGCAGGGCCATGGGCCGGGTGATGTGGAGGCCCAGGCCGCCACCATGGAGCTGGTTGCCAGTGTGATCTCCCGCATGCCTGAGGCTGATGGGCGTGTGGTCGTCGATAAAACAAACATGCCTGGCGAGTATGACTGGAAGCTGCATTGGACGCCGCAGTCCAACTCTGCCTCAGATGGAACCGGCACAACCACCGCCGAGACAGGCCCAACCCTGTTCACAGCATTGCAGGAACAACTCGGTCTAAAGCTCGAATCACAAAAAGGTACTGTGGCAGCGGTTGCGATCAACCATATCGAACGTCCTACAGAAAACTAACCTGACGTTCCGCAGCACAAGAAAGCCATTGGATGACTCTGATACGCACACTCCGCTCTCTCTGCGCATACGTTCTCGTGCCCTGTGCCGCCTTCGCCGCTGAACAGCGGGGGCAGGTTCTCTATGGCGGCTTCCCCGTTCCTGGCGCTGTTATCACCGCTACTCATGCGGGCACTACTGTCACGGCAGTCACGGACGAACAGGGCTTTTATACCCTCTCAAACATCGCTGACGGCGCGTGGTCGATCCGTATCAGCAAGCCTGCCTTTACTACCGTCACGCAGGAGGTGAACGTAACCTCAAGTGCGACGGATGCGACCAAGTTCGAGCTGAAGCTACTGCCTCTGGCGGAGATTCATGCACAGCCCGCGGATCAGCCGATTGCTCCAGTGATTACTGCCGCCGTGCCCACGCCTGCAAAGAAGGGCCCCGATACCAAAGAGGATGCCGCCGCCGCGCCGCCACCTCCTGCGACACAGGAAGCACGTAACAACGATGGTCTGCTGATCAATGGCAGCGTGAACAACGGAGCATCTTCGCCTTTCGCGCAGTTTGCCGCCATCGGCAATCGCCGTAACAACCGCCGCTCGCTCTACAACGGCGGTATCGGAATCATGAGTGTTGGCAGTTCCATCCTCGACGCGAAGCAGTACTCGATCACGGGTCTTGATGTCCCCAAGCCTTCTTACTACCGTTTCACCGGCCTGGCCACGCTCGGTGGACCATTGCGTATTCCGCATCTGACCAACCGCAACAATGCACCTACGTTCTTTCTTGCGTACCAATGGACACGGAACAGCAATGCCAGCTCTTCCTCTGCGCTGGTGCCGACGCAAGCACAGCGCAATGGCGATTTATCTTCAGCCGCCACATCCATCATCAATCCGGCAACCGGACTTCCTTACACCAACAATCAGGTCCCGGTCTCGCCCCAGGCGACATCGCYGCTGCAGTTTTATCCGCTGCCGAATCTCTCCGGAAGCACGCGCTACAACTATCAGACGACACTGCTAAGCAGCTCACACCAGGATGCCCTGCAGGCGCGCGTCGACAAGACAGTCAGCCGAAAGAACCAGGTTTACGGTAGTTTCAACTTCCAGTCGATCCGCAGTTCGTCGAACACGCTCTTCCAGTTTACTGACCACCAGAAGAGCTTCGGCCTAGCCGGAGGCGTGAACTGGTCGCACCGCATCAACGGCCGCTGGTCCTTCAATGTCGGCTATAAGTTCGCGCGGCAGACACAGCGCTCCTCTGCCAACTTTCAGGACCGCACCAACGTCTCCGGCAATGCAGGCATCTCCGGCAATAACCAGGATCCGTTCAACTACGGCCCCCCGACGCTTTCCTTCGCCAGCGGTATCGCCGGCCTGACCGATGGGATTCCCGCATACAACCGCAACCAGACGCAGACCATCACCGGCGCCATGCAGTGGAATCGCGGACGCCACAACGTGACCTTCGGCGGCGAGTATCGGCGTCAGCAGTTCAACTACTTCACGCAGGAGAACCCGCGCGGCTCGTTCAGCTTTACCGGCACGGCCACCGGCAACGATCTCGCAGGCTTTCTGATCGGCGTGCCTGATACCAGCACCCTTGCTACCGGCAACCCCGATAAGTACTTCCGCCAGAACGTCATCATGGCTTATGCCACGGACGACTTCCGCATGACGCCGACCTTCACCGTCCAGGCAGGTGTCCGCTGGGAGTACGGAGCGCCCATCACTGAGCTGAAAGATCGCATGGTAAATCTCGACATCCTGCCGGACTTCTCTGCTGTCTCGCAGGTGCTGGCCTCCTCCCCAACCGGCAGCCTGACAGGACAACACTATCCTGACTCGCTCATCCACCCCTTCCGCAAAGGCTTCCAGCCACGCATCGGGGTCGCATGGCGGCCGATTCCTGCATCATCGGTTGTCGTGCGCGCTGGCTATGGCATCTACTTCGACAGCTCTGTCTACCAGACCACTGCCCTGAAGCTGGCACAGCAGGCGCCGCTCTCGCGTTCCTTGTCTGTGCAACGTTCGAGCACCTGCCCTATCACCCTGGCCAACGGTTTTCAGAACTGCGCTGGCATCACCTCCAACACCTTCGCCGTCGATCCGAGATTCCGTGCTGGCTATGTACAGGATTGGCAGCTCGCCATTCAACGTGATCTGCCGTTCTCGCTGCAGTTGACCGCCACCTACAACGGCCTGAAAGGCACGCACGCGGCCCAACAGATCCTGCCGAACACCTACGCCTATGGCGGCACGGATCTGTGCCCTTCATGCCCGAACGGTTTCACTTATCTGACGTCGGGTGGCAATTCAACACGTCATGCCGGTCAGGTACAGCTTCGCCGCCGTCTGCATAACGGATTCACCGCATCGCTGGACTACACCTACGCCAACGCCATCGACAATGCATCCTTCCTCGGTGGACAGAACGCATCGTCCGGCACGGGTGCCACCTCGCAGAATCCCTTTGCCGTACCCGCTCCCACAACCAAGAACGACACGACTGTTGCCCAGAACTGGCGCGACCTGCAAGCGGAACGCGGACGCTCGGCCTTCAATCAGCGGCACACGCTCTCGCTGTCAGCGCAGTACACCACCGGCATGGGCATCGGGGGGGGCACCCTGATGAGCGGCAAGGCAGGCACGGCGCTCAAAGAGTGGACGGTGCTTGGTCAGATCCTGCTCAATAGCGGACAGCCCCAGACACCAATCTATCCCGTCGCTACACCCGGCACCGGAGTTAGCAACAACCTGCGCGCACAACTGACAGGTGCAGATGTCTACGCCGCGCCTGCAGGGCTGCATCTGAATCCCGCAGCATTTACCACGCCCGCCGCCGGTACCTTCGGCAATGCAGGCCGTAACTCCATTGCCGRCCCTGGTCAGTTTCGCCTGAATGCATCACTCGCACGCACCTTCCGCCTGAAGAGCGACATGAACCTGGATATACGTGCTGATGTGACCAATGCTCTGAATCACGTTGCCTTTACTCGCTGGAACACCACGCTTACCTCCACCCAGTTCGGCCTTCCCGCGGCCGTCAATGATATGCGTACCGTGCAATTCGTCTCGAGGCTTCGTTTCTAATGCGCAAACTTCTGCCGCTGCTGCTCGCAACGACGCTCACCGCCCAACAGACCGGCACCAACAAGCCGCAGGTCGATGGGCAGGACCAGGTCTTCACCATGAAGGTGACGTCGAACCTTGTCGTCGAGACCTTGACCGTCAAAGATAAGAAGGGCAACACAATCCCCGGGCTGACGGCGAAGGACTTCACCATCACGGAGAATGGCGCGGAGCAAAGCATCCGCCTCTTCGAGTTCCAGA
>NZ_JBFRCY010000053.1:0-10613 GCF_052113305.1 Terriglobus sp. YAF25 | reverse complement strand
CACCTGGACGATCTGGCGGCGTAGACCTTCCAACGTGCCGTCGTTGCGGATCAGGAAGTGAGAGCGCTGCATCTTTTCAAAGTCTGACATCTGCGCATCCATGCGGCGGCGCGCATCGTCCACCGTCGCTCCCGGTTGCCGCGCCAGAAAACGTTCGATGCGGAGCTGTTCCGGCGCATAGACCAGCACAATCCGGTCGAAGCGATCGCGCAGGTTGCCGTGTTTCGTCTCGAAGAGCAACGCGGTTTCGACGACGCAGACGGCTTCAGGTTCGCGCTCACCGATCTCCGCCATCCATGCGGCCTGGGCTGCGATGGTTGCGGGATGGACGATGGCGTTCAGCTCTTCGACGCGGCCGTCGGCGAAGGCGATCTTTGCCAGCCGAGTGCGGTTCAGGGTGCCGTCGGCGGCGAGTACTTCCGCGCCGAAGTGTGCCACGATCTGGTCGAAGACGTTCTGACCAGGCTGCATCAGCCGGCGGCCGACCTCATCGGCCTGGATGACGTGTGCCCCGAGTTCGACAAGCATGGCGGCCACGGTGGATTTGCCACTACCGAGGCCGCCTGTAAGTCCGACACGAAGCATCGTTACACGCCCCGGCGCTGCCGGGCTGCGCGGACGGTATTCTTCATCAGCATGGCGATGGTCAATGCTCCTACGCCCCCGGGGACCGGAGTATAGGCTCCGCTCACGGCAAAGGCGCGAGGATCGACATCACCGACGACGGTATATCCTCGCTTGTCGAAGCCTGCGGCGCGAGTTGTGTCGTTGGGGAAGAAGTTCTCCATTTCGGCGCGATCGTTCACGCGGTTGATACCGACGTCGATGATGGTCGCGCCGGGCTTGACCATCTCTTCCGTGATGAAACCGGGGCGGCCGATGGCAGCAACCAGGATGTCAGCGTGGCGGGTGTAATTCACCAGGTTGGCAGTCTTCGAGTGGCAGACGCTGACTGTTGCGCTTGCGTTCAGCAGCATCATGGCAGCGGGCTTGCCGACGATATCGCTGCGTCCTACGACAACAGCGTTGGCTCCGGCGATTGCGATCTTGCTGCGCACAAGAATCTCAATGATGCCTGCAGGTGTGCAGGGAGCAAGTGCGGGTTGACCTGACTGGAGCCTGCCTGCGTTGACGGGGTGAAATCCGTCGACGTCTTTCTGTGGATCGATCGCTTCAAGCAGCTGTTTGGTGTCGACCTGCTTTGGTAGCGGAAGCTGAATCAGGATGCCGTCGACATCCGGACGCGCGTTCAGTTCCGCGACCAGAGCGAGCATCTCTTCGGTAGTCACGGTCTCAGGTGGCGTAATCATCTCACTGCCGATACCGAGTTCGCCGCAGGTCTTTACCTTGCTGCGGACGTAGATCTCAGAGGCAGCGACATGGCCGACCAGCACGACAACCAGTTTGGGGGTAATGCCGCGCGCAGCCAGTTCTTTGGCTTCAGCGGCAACTTCGTTCTTAATCTCGCCGGCAATGGCGACTCCATCCAACAGCTTGGCCACGTCTTTTTTGTCTCCATAACAATCGTACCGGGAACCGGGGTTGCCTGTTGTGCGTAAGAAAATGTCACAAAAGGGTTACAACTGGTTACTTCAGATGCTGCAACTCGATGGCTACAAAAGCGTCTAATCAAACAGGTGGGCAGGAAGATCACGAAAGGGGCGGAGAGGCAGATGGCACAGGAGATAGAAAAGGGCATCGAGAAGTTCACGGAACAGGACCTCGCAGGCCTGCGGAACGACCTGTTGCAATCAGGGCTGGATAGCTGGCAGGCAGGGGAGTTGATTTCCAATTTCCTAATGGGTCGCGGCTATGGCGTATCGAATCAGGCGGCACGGAATGCTGCCACACGCATTGAATCCGCTTCCTGTTCGATTGAGTGCATGCAGCGCGAGTTGGAGCGTGTTGCACTGGTGATGTAATTCAGGATTGATGTTATGAAGTAAAAGCCCGCGACTTCGCGGGCTTTTCTTCGTTTTGAGAAGAGAATCTTTTTATTCGTACTTCAGCGTGGTAACCGGGTCGAGTTCCGCAGCGCGGCGCGCAGGTAACGTGCCGAAGATTACGCCAACGATGACCGATGTCAGCAACGCAACCACGGCCGACATCCAGGAGTGAGGGACCTTGACGGGTGTCAGGAAGGTGACAGTGAATGGAATCGCCAGGCCGATAACGGTGCCGACGACACCGCCGGAGAGTGAGAGAAAGACGCTCTCGGTGAGGAACTGCATCAGGATCTCGCGCCGGGTGGCGCCGAGGGCTTTGCGAATGCCGATCTCACGAATACGCGCCTGCACATTGGCCAGCATGGAGTTCATAATGCCCACACCACTCACGATGAGCGTGATGGCAGCAGCTAATGTGAGTACGATCGTCAGCATGGTGGCGATCTGACCCATTACGTGCAGCACCTGCGTCAGGGTAAAGGCGGTATAGACGCTGGTGGGGCGATGGCGAGCCTTGATGATCTCCAGAATGCGCTTGGCGGCCGGCTCAACCTGGGAACTGTTGGCTACGGTAAAGAAGATCTGCTTTACGCTGTCCGTACCCTGGAAGTAGCGGGCGACTTGATAGGGGATCAGGATGGTCTGGTCGCTGATCTCTGATTGGCCGAAGGTCTCCACGCTTTCTTCGAAGACGCCGACGATCAGGAAAGGAATTCCGCTGACGGTCAGCGTGTTGCCGATAGCCCCTTCCGAGCCGCCGAAGAGAGAGAGCGCCAGGGACTTGACGATGACCGCTACTTTGGCGTGGGAGGTGGCGTCCTGATAGTCAAAGAAGCGACCGCGCAGCACCTTCAGATTGCGTACCTGTTTGTATTGCGGCGAGACGCCCAGCAGCATGGCGTCTTTGGTGAGGCCGCTGCCCATGCTGATGCGGTCGTGGAACTCCAGCATCGGCGAGGAGGCGATGATGCCGGGTACAGCGGCTTTCACCGCATCCATATCGGCATTAGTCATGAAATCCGGGGTGGAGGTATTGTCGGGCCCGGCGACGCTGCCGCCGTTGAACTGCATCTCGATCATGTTGGGGCCGATCGAGGAGATCAGGTTCAGGGCGTAGTCCTTGCCGGTAAGACCCAGGGTGACCACCAGGATGATGGAGGCGGACCCAATCACCATGCCCAGCATGGTGAGCAGAAAGCGGGCCTTGCTGGCTCTAAAGCTGTCAATGGCAAGGTTGAACGTCTCCGAGAACATCAGGGAGGTCTTGGCAGACTTCAGGGTGCTCTCAAAGGTTCTAGCCCGTTGCGCCGGGCGCGCCGGAGATGAAGCTACGGTGGCCATATCCTCTTCTCATTAGAGCACTTCTACCTGAAAAAGGAGCACGAAAAACGGGCGAAAATCGCACCCGGAGGGGCGGGCTTGGTATGCTAACCCTCAGCGCACCTGCCTCAAGCGGAGGGATGTGTGAGTGGTTGAAACAGGCGGTCTTGAAAACCGCTTTGGGCGAAAGTCCAACGGGGGTTCGAATCCCTCTCCCTCCGCCATAAGAAGCTTAAGTGCGTCCTGAGTTGCCCCGGGATTTCCGGAATTCTTCTCAGAAACCAACCTTTCCGGCGCGCGCTTTGCTTTACACGACCAACAATCTAAGAATTAAGTCGACCCGAGTTGTTCTACCTCCGGTCTTTCTGGAAGAAGAGATGCCCGTCACTGAGCGGGCCTCAGCTACCGTTTTTGACGCGCGTCGCCAGGTCGTCGAGGTTCTCGACGGCATCGACGATCGTCTTGTCGTGGTGGTCGGGCCTTGCTCGATTCACGACCCCGATGCCGCCCGTGAGTATGCCGGGCTGCTGCGCGAGGCGATTACGGAGCTCTCGGACGAGCTGATGATCGTAATGCGGCTCTACTTCGAGAAGCCGCGGACCACCGTCGGCTGGAAGGGCCTGATCAACGACCCGTACCTGGACGAGTCGTTCCGCATCAATGACGGCCTTCGCATCGCGCGCCGCCTGTTGCTCGATCTTGCGGAGATGGGCGTACCGGCAGGCACGGAGTTCCTGGATATGATCTCGCCGCAGTACGTGGCGGATCTTGTCACTTGGGGCGCGATCGGAGCTCGTACGACGGAGAGCCAGGTGCATCGCCAGCTCGCCTCCGGACTTTCCTGCCCGGTTGGCTTCAAGAACGGCACCTCGGGCAATGTGCAGATCGCGATCGATGCGATTCTTTCTGCGAATCATCCACATACGTTCCTGGGAACCTCGGATACGGGGCAGTCGGCGATTTTGCTGACCTCCGGAAATCCGGATTGCCACATCATCCTGCGCGGTGGCCGTCAGACGACGAACTTCGATGCTGCCTCGGTTGCTTCTACTGCTGAGCAGATGGAAAAGGCCTGGGTCAAGCCACGCATCATGATCGATTGCAGCCATGCGAACAGCGGCAAAGACCACCGCAAGCAGGGCGCCGTCTGCCGCGATGTTGCCGGACAGATTGCCGCGGGCGATAGCCGCATCATGGGTGTGATGATCGAGAGCAATCTCGTCGCCGGCACTCAGCCGCTCGTCAATGGCAAGGCGCAGGTGTACGGGCAGAGCATCACGGATGCGTGTATCGATTGGGCCGAAACGCAGGTCCTGCTGCGCGATCTCGCCGGAGCTGTGCGTGAGCGCCGAGTAAAGAAGGCCGCCGCCCAGCCGGTAGCGGCCGCCGAGTAAAGAGCGCCGAAGACGTCAATTCAGACCAATCATGGAGTCCTGATCTCATTGCAATAGAGATCAGGACTTCGTGTTCGCGTAGGTCTCTTTGCCTAGTCCGGCCTTCTTGATGAAGTGAAAGAATACCTCCATCTCACTTTGGAGGCATTCGAACCCGTGACCAAGAACCTTATGCGCGCCGCGCTGGCTTTGCTGCTGGCTGCACCTTTCACCGCTCACGCCCAGAACAAGGCGGTCGACTTCAATCCGAAGATGCCGTTCTCCGACGGCTTCATCGCAGGGAACACGCTGTATGTCGCCGGTCAGCAGGGACCGGACGATCATGGCAAGGTGACCGGCACCACCATTGAGTTCCAGACAGAGCGCACGATTGCCGCTATTCAGCGCGTTGTCGAGAAGGCCGGTTTCAAGATGACCGACCTGGTCAGTGTGACGGTGTATGTGACCGACCTCAATGACGTGCCCAAGATGAACGAGGTCTATAAGCGCCTGATGCCAAACCCGAAGCCAGCTCGTGCAACAGTGAAAGTTGCGGGTCTGATCGGCGATGCCAAGATTGAGATCTCGGCGATTGCTGTGAAGCAGTAGATTCCTAAGAGAATTCGATTTGATCAACGCGAGTGCAGGACTTGCTCTAGGGGGGGTATGCACTCGCGTTTCTACTCTTCGGCGATATAAATCCGTCGCCTTATCGAAATGGTCTTTAGCCCTGGGCTTCTCCTACCCATTCAAGTAAAAGCCCAGGGCTAAAGACCATTTGTTTTAGGGTGTCATATCAGCGGGCTGAAGCCCGCTGACCACTCCAGTCAGCAAAGCTGGCTGGGGACCCCGCTGCTCCCACCGGATGGTTTGAACCACCATGCTACGTGCCGCAGAAGGTTTTGCTGACGTACTCTTCGGGGCGGGCTGGTGTGGCGTAGCGTTCCAGGTCTGGCCGTTCGTCGTAGGGCTTCGCCAGAACCTGTAGTAGATCTTCGAAGGGTTGGAAGTCCTGCTTTTCGGTTGCTGCTTCCAGTGCCGCCTCTACCAGGTGATTACGCGGGATGTAGATAGGGTTGGTGCGGCGCATCTGTGCAGCGCGTTCTTCGGCTGAGAGATTCTCCTGCGTCAGGCGTTGGCGCCAGCGCGGTTCCCACTCATCGAATGCTGCCGGGTTGGTGAACAGGGCACGGACAGCGGCATTGCCTTCCGTGCTGGAGGCGGCATCGCAGAGACGGCGGAAGGTCAGTGTGTAGTCCGCGCGTTGTTCCATCATGCGATTGAGCAGGTCCTCGATCAGGATTGTGTCGCTCTCCTGCTCTGTCATCAGTCCTAATTTCTGCCGCATGCCTGTGTTGAGCGCGGCTTCATAGTGTTTGCCGAACTGTTCCAGCGATTCATATGCCGATGCGAGTCCGGCTTCATCGCCGCCCTCTTCTTCCACCATGAGGGGAAGGATCGTCTCTGCAAGACGCGCCAGGTTCCAGTGCATTGCGTTTGGCTGATTACTGTATGAGTAGCGGCCCTGGTGGTCGATGGAGCTGAAGACCGTGCGCGGATGATAGGCCTCCATGAAGGCGCAGGGGCCGTAGTCGATGGTCTCTCCGGAGATGGAGGTGTTGTCTGTATTCATCACGCCGTGAATGAAGCCGATCAGCATCCATTGTGCGACGAGCTTTGCCTGACGTGTGACGACTCCATCGAGGAATGCGCGATAGCGGCGTGTCGCGGTTGCCGCTTCAGGCGCGGCAGCCTCCTCCGAATAGTGGCGTTCGATGGCGTAATCGGCAAGTCTACGGAGGGCGGCAACATCTCCCTGTGCAAAGAAGTATTGAAAGGTGCCGACGCGAAGATGGCTTGCGGCAACGCGAGTCAGTACGGCTCCGGGGAGCGCGGTCTCGCGAAAGACTGCCTGGCCGGTGGTGACTGCGGCGAGCGATCGCGTTGTCGGCACACCCAGCGTGGCCATGGCTTCGCTGACGATGTATTCCCGCAGGACGGGTCCGACTGCCGCGCGTCCATCGCCATTGCGCGAGAAGGGAGTACGGCCCGAGCCTTTGAGCTGAATGTCATAGCGGATGCCATTCCGTCCCACGACCTCGCCGAGCAGGTTTGTCCGGCCATCGCCGAGCTGCCGCACGAAGTATCCGAACTGGTGGCCGGCATAGGCCATCGCGAGAGGTTCTGAGCCTTCGGCTACGCGACTGCCTGCAAGTACAGCGACGCCCTCCGGGCTGGCCAGGGCTTCGGCATCCAATCCCAGCAGATCGGCAAGCTGGAGGTTCAGCTTTACCAGCCTGGGTGTGGTGACCGGAGTGGGTGCAACTCGTGCGTAGAAATTCTCCGGCAGCCGGGCATAGCTGTTCGCAAAGGGAATGCGAAGGGGCTTCAGGTCGCGATCCTCGGTCAGGCTCATCGTTCTATTTTCCCTGATCTACGGTGGGCGTGTTTTATGGGCGTTGGTGCAATGCTTGGTTGGGGAAGCCGGGCCTTGGCGTACAGCAGGTTTCGCTGAAGAGTTATAGAGCGGGCCTTCAGCCCGCCTTCAGCCCTTTTTCGTCACTATGGCCTGGTACCTGGGGCGTTGCCCCAGGCTGGTATAGAACGCGCCTTCAGCGCGTAGAGCCTACTGCAGGTCGACTAAACCGCGCTGTAGTGCGTAGATGGTGGCCTGGGTGCGGTCGCGGGCGCCCATCTTTTCCAGGATGGAGCTGACGTGGATGCGGACGGTCTTTTCGGCGATTCCCAGCTCTTCGGCGATCTCGCGGTTGGAGAAGCCTTGTGTGATGCAGGTCAGCACTTCGCTTTCGCGTGGAGTGAGGTCGACCGAAGGCATGCGCTCGGCCAGGCGATGGAGAATCTCTTTGGGGATGTAGCGGAGGCCGCGGCTTACGGTGAGCACGGCATTGGTGACCTCTTCTCCGGAGGCGTCTTTGGTGAGGTAGCCCATGGCTCCGCCACGCACGGCGCGGTAGATGTCTTCGCTGCCGCGATAGGCGGAGAGCACGATACATCGGGCGGTGGGGAAGTCTTTACGGATATGCTGCAGCACCTCGAAGCCGCTCATGCGTGGCATTCGCAGATCGAGCAGAACGACGTCCGGCGTGAGCTGGTGGTAGAGGTCGATTCCCTGCTGACCGTCACTGGCCTCGCCCACCACTTTGATCTGAGGATGGGTTGAAAGCACAGAGTGCAGCGCCATCCTCGCGAGGAAGTGGTCTTCAATCAGGATGACGCGGATGGGGTTCATAGGCCGATCCACCGGATTACATCTGTGTCTGACAAGCGCCGCGATGGGTCAGGCGAGTCGTATGGCAACACGACGGAGACTTCAGTGCCTCGATTGAGCGCGCTCTCTACGTTGAAGCGTCCGCCGATTTTGCGCGCGCGCTCCTCCATCACCAGCAGGCCGAAATGCCCGCGCCGGGTCCCGGTGCGATCCTGGGAAAAACCAACGCCATCGTCGTGAATCACCATTTTTAGTGCGGATTCATCATACCGTAAATGCACAAGGATAGACTTCGGCTGGCCGTGCCTTAGCGCATTGGAGACGGCCTCCTGTCCAATGCAGACAAGGTGATGCACCGACGCCGGAGGCAGCAGAATCTCCCGCCCCTCGACTGCCATGCGAGTCTCCACATCGTCCTGCTTATAGTGCGAGCTGATGGCCTTCGACAGAGCCTGGGACAGGACTCCTGTGACCTCGTCGGTATCCCGCAGATCCCAGATAATGCGCCGTGCCTCTGCCTGGCAGTGCGAGACCATGCTGCGCGCCATGTCACAGGCGCTCTTCGCATCGGCGAGCTCATGGGCATCCCGGTCGAGAGTGCGCGAAGCCGTTTCGAGCTGCCATGAGATGGCGGCGAAGCCCGCCATCAGCGTGTCGTGACACTCGCGCGCGATGCGGTTGCGTTCCTGCAGCACGATGCCCATGTTTCCTTTCACACGGCGGATCCGGCGCGTGTACAGGTGTGCTCCGAGGAAGAAGACAAGCATGCCGACCAGCAGATAGAAGGTGTAGGTGGCGTAGAAGTGTGGCCGCTGGCGAACACTGATGGAGGCGACGGGAGTCATCCATGGATCGCCGCCGACGCGTGCCTGCACCTCAAAGGCGTAGGTGCCAGCCGGGATGCGGCGATAGCGTGCATAGCGGGAGTGGGTGGTCACCCAGCCCGAGTCATAGCCTGTCAGGCGATAACGGAACTCCGTCTGCGAGGGGTTGGAGAGGCGGCTGGCGTCGAAGCGGAAGTTGATCTCGCCCTCTGAGGGATCGATCACGACACGGTCGCCGGTCAACAACGATTCGGCGCGTGTGTCATTTCCGAAGGTCCAGCCGGTGATGCGGGCGGTTGGCGGAGCCATGGTCGCGGTTTCGGCGAACGGAGTTGTCCGCGCGAAGCCTTTGCTGGTGGCGAAGTACATTATTCCGTTGGGAAGGCGGGTTGCGGAGGGACGCGACGGGCCGCTGCAGTCGGAGGAGGGCATGCCGTCCTGCTTGATGAATAGCGTCGAAGAGATGCGCTGAAGTTTTCCGGTCGACAGATCGTTCAGGTCAGAGGCGAGAATTCTGACGACGCCCTGCGATGTGCCCAGCCAGAGATGTCCGTGTGCGTCTTCCAGCATGTTGTAGATGGGCATGGATGGAAGCCCGGCGTCGTTGGGCAGGGGGAATGCCCGGTCGCCCGCGATGCGGGAGAGTCCGCCGGTGCGCGAGCCGGCCCAGACGTTTCCGTGCGAGTCCAATGACAGCGAGAGCACATAAGGATGGGGCATCTCGCGAATTGTCTGGACTTGAYCGTCGGCGATACGGAACAGACCGGTACTGGTCGCCGCCAGGATGGAGCCATCGGTATCTTCCAGCAGATCGGTGATGAGTTTTGAGGGAAGGTAGGTCTCGCCTCCGGTCGTTGCAGGAATGCCGCTGCGGAAGTAGTGAAGGCCGGTGTAGGTTCCAACCCATAAGCCTCCCAGGCGGTCGGAGTGCAGGACGCTTACAGCGTTGACGGGAGACTCAATCCCGAGCTGGTGGTGGCTCCAAGTCTCTCCGTTGAAGGAGTAGATGCCATCGAACCAGGTTCCCACCCAGATGCGGCCGTGCTTGTCTTCCGTAATGGTTCGGATCGGCGTCCTGACGGGCATTCCGGGAATGTGGACTGGGGCAATGACGCCGTTGTGCTGACGAAATACGCCTTGTCCCCAGGTGCCAAGCCACAGGTCTCCCTTGCTGTCGCCAAAGGCGACGGCAGAATAGGACGGCTTGAAATCCGGAGCCTGCAGCATGGCGAAGGGCGCGCGCCGCCATCGGCTAAGGCCTCCGGTCAGGCCGCCGATCCAGAGGTTGTCTTCGTCATCGACAAAGAGGGTGCGGACAGTGTCATCCGGCAGACCATCTGCCGTGGACCACCCCGATGCGCCTTCGCTATTCCAGCGAAAGAGGCCGCTGTTCTTGGTGCCGATCCAAAGGTTGTGTTGGCGATCGCTGACCAGGATGGTGACCTGGGTGTCAACCTGCATGCGCTGCGTGAATGTAGGTTCCTGGCCGGCGCGTTCCGTCGCATCGAGAACCGCATGCATGGTGCCGAGCCACAGATGGGAGGTTCGGTCGCGATACACGGAGGTGGGCTCGCCGAACTGGGCGGGAACTGGGACACGCGTTACACCGTGGCTGGTCCGGTGAAAGAGTCCTGACGAGGTCACGAAGTACATGCCGCCGTGCGTGTCYTCGGCGAAGACCGTTGTAATGTCGCCGCCGATAATGCCGACGTCGGGAACCGTCTCAAGTTGGTTATTGCGGTAGCGCAGAATGCCATACTGGGTCGCGATCCAGAGGGTTCCATCGTGGTCAAAGACCATCGTCCGGATGCGCTCATTCTCGTGGCCGGCGGCGCTGCTGATGTTTACGGCGCCGGTCGCCGTCTGATGGATTACGCCGGCGCCATCGGTGCCGATCCACAGGTCGTCTGCCAGGCCGGGG
>NZ_JBFRCY010000052.1:0-13162 GCF_052113305.1 Terriglobus sp. YAF25 | reverse complement strand
GCCCACTACTTGTCCCTTGACCACAATCACGCGGTCCGGATCTGTTGCGGAAACGTCCTCTCTTTGCAACGACAGCATGACCAGCGTGCCGGGGTACCAGCGTTGGTCGGTCACCAGGTAGAGCCTGTCAGTGCTGATCTCCTGTACCTTATGCGCCATGGGGGCACCGCCGTCCCAGTAGTGAGCCACCAGCGGCACATCGTTCCGCCGCTCTGCCCTTCGGGTTTCTCGAAATGTTGGCCATACCAGCCACTCCAAAATCGCTCTCATATGCTGTCCGTTCTCAGGGAGGTTTTCTTGATTCACTCCCTACGAGCGCTGTGTTGCGCTTCTTCTTTAACCGGTGCCAGGTGTTCTCTCATCTCCTCGGCAACGCAGATCAACATCTGATCCCCGACCTGCGTATTGGAGGAATAGATTGTGTGAGTCGGCAGTTCCAGGACGCTTCCGGCCTGAGTTTTTATGGGTCCAATGCGAAAGGATGGGATGGATTCAACCAGGTGAATGACCCGGTTTTGTTCATCCAGATAGATCAGATCGAGCGGGAAGAATAGACCCAGGGTATGAACGCCTTGAGAAGGCACTACCCATATTCCCTCATCGGACCGGAGCCTCAGTCTCCCGATCAACCCTTTCAGGCGCATCAAGATGGTGTCCGCCGCCTGCACGTTCAGGCTGAGGAAACTCTCCCGCGTTAGGTTATAAACGCAATACGTCTTTTCCATCTCGCTTCAATGTCTCGCAGGCGAAGTGCCACACATAGCCTTTGCACACGAGTCTCCAATCTTTCCGTTTGCGAATCAAAGGTTCATGTTCCCCAACTCAAGCAGCGTGGCCGAGCACCTTTTCCCTCAGGGTTATGCATGCAACGGACAACTCGATACGACGACGAGATGTTGTCCTGCAGCGTCCTTGCGTGCATGAACCTCAAGAAGAAAGCGACGGCCCTTTTGCATGAAGCCAGGTTCTAGAGCATTTTTCCTGTGCTGGGTATCCCGGTAGAGGAGTGCAGCGGCGTTTTCATTGCGGAAAACGTCCATAGATGCGCAAGCTCTACACGACACCTACAGGAAAAAGTTCTAGTGGACCCGGGTGCGGCGACGATAGATGAGAAACATCAGCACTGCGATGAAAAGCACACCAGATACGATCCGAATCAGCGTTACGTTGTCCATGGGAGTTCTCCTTGTTCTTTCAGTTGTTGAAGTATTTAGCGAAGGACTCTGCCATGATGATTGCGGCAGGCCCCAGGGTGACGAGAAACAGTGAGGGGAAGATAAAGAAGACCAACGGAAAAACGAGCTTCACCGTGGTCTTGGCTGCCTGCTCCTCTACTCTTTGGCGGCGCTGGGTTCTCAGCGTGTCAGAATGCACGCGCAGCGTCTTGGCGACACTCGTACCCAACTGCTCGGACTGTACAAGTACCGAAACGAGGTTTCGTACGCTGTCGACCCCCGTGCGTTCTGCAAACTGTTTCCAGGCGTCGGAGCGGGCGCGGCCGGCGCGCTGCTCCAGAACAACAATGCCCAACTCGTCGCAGATGGCGGGGTGAGCGAGGTGCAGCTCTTCGCTTGAGCGGGCTGTCGCCTGATCCATGCTTAGTCCTGCTTCGATGCAGATGGTTAGCAGGTCAAGCACATCCGGAAGTCCTTGCCTGATCTGCGTCTGGCGGTTTGTGACCTTGCGTCCGAGCCAAAAGTCCGGCAGCAGGAATCCCAGTCCCAATGCGATTGCATACACAAAGAACTCATTTCCGTGTGCCAGTCCGCTGGCAAACGCCAGAGCGCACAGTGTGAGAGGAACCAGCACCTTTGCGCCATAGAACAGGCTCAATGCTGAGTCCTCGCGAAGGCCCGCCCGCATGAGGCGCTGCTGGATGACAGAGACCTCCGCCTGGCTTTTCGGGAGGACACGCTCGAGATGCCCCACCATTCCACCGAGCGAAGAACCCGTCATTTGAATGGTGCGCCGTAGAGCGTGCTCCTCCTTCGTATGGGGTGTTACGACCTCCCCGATTCGCTGGAGCATTGCTTCGCGATAGAACAGCAGAAGCCCGCCGCTGACAATCAAGACAAAGATGACGAAAAATGTAACCGTAACAAATCCCATAACCCACCTTCAAACCTTCATGTTGACGATCTTGCGAATAATCAAAGCGCCACTGATGGTCATGGCTGCCGATAGATACAGAAGCTTGACGCCTATGGGATTTGTCCACAGGATGCTCATGGTTTTTGGATTGACCAGATAGAGTGCAATACCCAATACGACTGGGAGGAAAGAAAGAATCCATCCCGTCAGGCGCCCCTGAGCGGTATGCACCCGGATCTGGCGCTTCAGGCGGAATCTCTCGCGGATGACGTGAGCTGCCTTTTCGAGAACTTCGGCGAGATTGCCGCCACTTTCCTTTTGGATCAGAATTGCCGTGACGACAATGCGAAGATCCTGCAGCGGCACGCGCTTCACCAGATTCTCCATCGCTGTATCAACAGCAGAGCGCCTACGGTCCATTTCAATCCGGATTGATAGAGCAACGTTCGAAGCTGCGGGGCCAATTCAAGTTGCAGCAGCCAGCGATTGATCCAGGGAACAGCGCTGAAGAGTTCCTTCTTGCGGATGTCGACAACTGAGTCAGTCGCCGACTGTCCACTGGCCAGGGCTGCATACAGATTCGCTCGTGCGCGCTCTGCCTGCTGCGATGCACCGGCTCCGCCGGCTGACAACAGCAGAGCACATGTGACGAATACGCCGAAGAATACCAATACCAGAATCAGCCCCATATTCGCCTCCTTAGTTGACTTCCATCTTTTGCTCGAACAACGCCGGCGACAGGAAGATGCCTGAGATGCGCAGCCGCTCAACGAACTTGGGACGGATCCCGCTCGGCTCAAAGACTCCAATCACCTTGCCGTCCGGGCCAACACCCTTTCTCCTGAAGGTGAAGATGTCCTGCATGCTGATCGTGTTCTCTTCCATGCCCGTGATCTCGGAGATGCTCACGACCTTACGGCTGCCGTCGCTCATGCGAGAGACCTGGACGACAATCGCGATCGCCGATACCATCTGCTGGCGTACACTCCTCTCCGGAAGGTTGAGGTTGGTCATCGCGACCATGGACTCGAGCCTGGTGAGAGCGTCTCTCGGAGTGTTCGCGTGAATTGTGGTCATTGACCCCTCGTGGCCGGTATTCATCGCCTGGAGCATGTCGAAGGCCTCTTCGCCGCGGACCTCGCCAATGATGATGCGGTCGGGACGCATACRCAGACTGTTGATCAACAGTTGGCGCTGACGTACGGCGCCATTGCCCTCTACGTTCGGCGGCCGTGTCTCCATGCGCACGATGTTCTCAAGGCCAAGGCGCAGTTCAGCGGCATCCTCAATCGTCACGATGCGTTCGGTCTTCGGAACGTACTGCGACAGGATGTTCAGGAAGGTCGTCTTGCCGGCGCCTGTTCCGCCTGAGATAAGGATGCTGATACGCGCCCTCACCGCGGCCGTGAGAAGCTCCATCATCTCCGGCGAGATGCTCTTCAGTTCCTGCAGTTGATTGGCAGCCAATGGGCCGGTGCCGAAGCGGCGGATAGACAAGGCCGGACCATCGAGCGCCAGCGGGGGAATGATGGCGTTCACACGGGAGCCGTCAGGCAGACGAGCGTCGACCATCGGAGAAGACTCATCAACTCTGCGTCCGACTCTGGAGACGATCCGGTCGATAATCTGCAGCAGGTGACGGTCATCGCGGAATGCCGTCTCGACACGCTGCAACATACCGCCGCGCTCGATAAAGACGTGGTTCTTGTCATTGACAAGGATGTCGGAGATGCTCGTGTCTGCAAGCAGCGGCTCCAACGGGCCAAGACCAAAGACTTCATCCAGCAGCTCCGCTTCGATCTTTGCCTCTTCTGCGAGACTCAGCGGTACAGATTGTCGCGAGATGATCTCATTCACCATTCCCGCTACAGCCTGTTTTGCCTGGGTGGTGTTGACGCGTGACAGCTTCTCCAGGTCAAGCTTGGAGATCAGCGTCCGGTGTATCTCGGCTTTGAAATTGTCAAAATTTACTCGATCCATACTGGCTTCATCCTTTTGAAGTTCTTATCTCTGTTATCCGAATAAACTGAACCGCTTTTTCTTTTCGGTCTTCTCTGCTGTGCCATGGGTCTCTCGCACCATCTCCCGGATGACTCTGGAAGCCGGCGAGTCCTTGAGCACCAGCGGAACTGCTGTGTTTTGCGCGCTCCGGGCGGATGCCTCGTCATTCGGAATCTTCCAGCGGGCGGCCATCGTGAGCGCCTTCGTGATGTTTTCTTCGTCGATCACCAGGGAGCGCGGGGTATACCGGTTCAGTACCACCTGGACCTTGGTTCCCGACTTCGATAGAAGCTCCGAGACGATACGGTTGGCATTACGCAGGTCGGGGATACCAACCTGCGTAACCAGAAACACACTCGCTCCGTCATCAACGAGTGCATGACCGGTAGCCCCTAGGTGGGAGCCCGCATCGACGACAACGTAGTCGAAGTTCTGCCGCGCAACCGACAACAATTGCTCGACTGCCTTACTCGATGGGTCGATCTCGACGTATTTGTCCGGAGCGGCCAGAACGGACAGGCCAGACTTATGTTTACTCACGAGCCTGGAAAGAAAATTGGCGTCCAGACGATGAGCTTCTTCCAGCGCATCCGCCGTTGAATATTGAGGAGTAATTCCGAGCTCAAGCGCAACGTCTCCGAGAGGGAGAGTCAGATCGATCAGTAAGACGCTCTGGTTGCTTGCCGCGCATTCCTGCGCCAGGGCCACTGCAAAGTTACTGGCGACGGTGGTGACACCCGATCCACCCTTCGCTCCAATAAAGACCATCGCTTTACCGGTGGTCTTGTTTACCGATCGAGAAGCGGTGCTTCGTGCCGTAGCACGGACCAAAGCTTCTGCGATCACGTTTGCGGCAATGGGCGGTGTCAGGAACTCGCGGGCTCCGGCCCGCATGCAGCGAACCAGCATCTCCGGCTGGACCATGGAAGAGTAGACCATGACCGTGGAGGCGCTATTTGCACAGATGGCCTCTACGAGCTCCAGTGCATACTCCGGGTCACTGTCCAGTTCAACAATGACAACGTCGTAGTCGCCACCTAACGGGGATGACTTATCACCGAGGTCGGGATAGAAACAAAACTCGTGGGTCGTATATCCCCAAAGCCCAGTCAGTGCATCTGCGACGAGCTGACGTTGTAACAGTTGGGGGAAAATGAGTGCAACAGATGTCACATTTCCTCCAAGCGCACTGGAAGCCTTAACTGAATCGGTCATTGCTCGCTGGCCATTTCTTGCTGCCAGTAACGTTTCGGACTGTCGAGATGAAGTCTGCATATTCATGACCTATAAGAAGGAGTCGCGTTACCTGGCAAAAAATGAAATGAGCGTTCCGATGGCAATCGCCGGAGCGTAAGGCATCTTCCGTGTCAGGGGATTATTGAGTACGAGCTCTGGGTGTGGAGTAAGTCCGCGTTTTCTAAAGCCGAAGATAAGGTCTCCTGTCCCCTGGAATATTTCAGCCGCAAATCCTCCAGCGATGGCCATGCCGACAGCGATGATTCCGCCCGCGATCCCGGTCATTACCAGAGCGACCAGCATCTGCGACGGTCCGACCCATGCGCCGATTGCACCGCAGAGCTTGACGTCACCCATCCCCATGCCGCCCATCAGGCAAAGAAGGCCGAACAGTGCGGCGCCTACGACCAGGCCGGCAGCGCTCTGCATAAGACCGTTGAGGCCATGCTGCAGGCCGGATACAGCAAACCCGGCGATAAGGAATGGAAGCACCAGCCAGTTCGGGATACGCCGGCTGCGAAGGTCAGTGACAGTTGCCACCGCGACTACGATCAATGTTGGCCACAAGGCGGCGGAATGCATATGAGCTAACTCTCCAAGGGAGATCAATAAAATCACTCGTGCCAGTTGCAATTGCTGATCCAAAATTTTGGGGCTGATTTCGCTCAAAGTGTTTACGGCTGTATACAGTTGCGCTTCAGGGTGGGTCCGGGACGATACACCAGGAGGGGCACGAGAAGGGGGCTGGAGCGTTTTCCCTGTGGGTGTAACGTAGGGCTTCCGCACCTATGGGGCGTTTCCGCAAACCCAGCGACAGGTAAACGCTCTAATGCGGACTAAATCAGTCTGTCTTGGCGGTCGTTCTCGCGCAAAACCGCATTTTGAATCCCGATCTGGGAAACAGCGCACTGGTAACTTACTTAAGTTGCAGTCGATTTATCTCGCGAATCCCGAAAATGTGGCTCAGAATACAAGCCAACATTTGAGCACTGTGATGCGCATAACGAACGTGCGCACATTGCCCGGATTGAGAATAGCTCGCACGATATGGGGCACTAGAAAACATGATTCGAATTGGACTCTTTTCAAATGACCCGACGCTGCCATCTCTTCTCTCATCGGCCCTCGGTAAGGAATTCGATGTCATCCAGGTCTCCGTCAAGGACGAGAACCCGAGGTATCCGGGAAAGCCTCGTTATGAGGTGATCCTGCTGGATCTGGACTCGCTGCCAGACTCTCTAACCTTCTTTCAGAAGGTGGTCGCGTCGAAGATTCCGGTTCTGATTCTCTCCAGCGATGGCCTGCGCTCCACCGCCATCGACCTTGTCAGGCAGGGAGCCTATGGCTATTGCCGCAGACCGCCATCGATTCGCGAACTGAAGACGATGCTGGTTCGCGCCCACGAGGGCTCTGCGCTGCGCCGGGAATTGTTAGATAGACAGCAGAGTGAAGAGACTGAGAGCCGGAGCCCTATTCTCGGCGCCAGTCCGCAGATTCAGCGTGTGCATGAACTGATACGGAGGGTATGCAATATTAACGCGTCCGTCCTTATTACCGGCGAAAGCGGCACGGGGAAAGAGCTGATCGCAAGCGGCATCCATAACCTGGGTTCCAGGGCAGACCAGCCATTCATTGCCGTTTCCTGTGGCGCCATCCCGGAGAACCTTATCGATACGGAGCTCTTCGGCTACGAAAACGACTCCTTTACGGGGACGACGGAATCATCGGTCGGCTATCTGGAGCTGGCAGGCGAAGGGACACTCTTTCTGGATGAGATCGGGGAGCTTAGTCCTGCTACCCAGGTAAAGCTCCTGCGCGTTCTTCAGCAACGCGAGTTCAGCCGTCAGGGCAGTACAGAACCTATTCCCCTGAAGGCGCGGCTCATCTTTGCAACCCATCAGAATCTTAGCGACATGGTGGCGCGGGGCGCGTTTCGCCAGGACCTCTATTACCGCATGAATGTTATTCGGATAGACACTCCGCCATTGCGAGAGCATTCGGATGATATTCCGCAGATCGCAGAGCATCTCCTAAGAAAGTACTCGAAGAGTTTCCGCAGCCCGGTTACCAGGATCGAGGATGATGCGATGTCTATGCTCCAGGCCTATTCCTGGCCTGGAAACGTTCGTGAGCTGGAAAATGTGATCCAGCAGGCGCTCATCGTCGCCAATGGGGAGAGTATCCACCTGGAAGATCTGGCTTCCAACATCCTTGAGGAAACTCTTGTCCATATGGACGACGACTATCATCCGGGGGGATCCTTCGAGCGACAGCTTCGAGACTACAAAGTTAAGCTAGCGACTACCGCCCTTCGTGAAAGCAACGGCAATAAGACGCTGGCGGCTCGTAGCCTGAATATCTCCAGGGCCTATCTCCATCGGCTGCTCCGAATTGGAGAGCCAGGTGCGCTTATTGATTCGGAGATCTCGACTGAAAGGGAGTCACCTGAAGCAGGCATGGCATGAGCGAAGGGACGGCCGTCGTTACGCAGATTGAGACCGCAAAGGTCTCCTATTTGCGGCGGGCGTTCTCCTTCCCTGTCATGCTGGCAGGCCTTCTGGTTGTTCTGGCTGTACTGACTGTAAGTGGCCGGTTCGACGACCCCGATATGTGGTGGCATCTAAAGATGGGGAATGTTATATGGGAGACCCATAGCATTCCACATACGGACCTCTTCTCCTACACGACAGCCCATCATGCTTATATCCCCCACGAATGGCTCTCGGAGCTTTTAATTTACGGGGCGTACCGCTGGGGAGGCTACTCAGGCCTGATGGTCTGGCTGTGTTTCTTCACCTCCGCTTTACTTGTCTCCGGCTACTGTTTGTGCTGGCTTTACTCGAAGAATGCCAAAATAGCCTTTCTTGGGCCGCTGATAATCTGGCTGTTCTCCACGACAGGCGTCGCAATTCGGCCGCAGATGGTTGGCTACTTATTCCTGGTTTTTGAGCTATTCCTCCTCCATGCCGGGCAAACCCGCAATCCGCGCTGGTTTTTTGCCCTGCCCGTGCTCTTTGCTATTTGGGTGAACGCCCATGGGTCTTTCTTTCTAGGTCTTCTGGTCGCAATCCTGGTACTAGCCAGCTCGTTTGTTGATTTCCAGGCAGGCTTGCTGACCTGTCGGCGTTGGGAGGCGAGCAGGCGGAGAGCACTCGCATTCGCGGTAGCTCTTTCGATCGCGGCGCTCTTCCTGAATCCAATTGGTCTGAACCAGATCCTGTATCCCGTTGACACGCTGCTTCATCAGCACATTGGTCTCAGCCAGGTCGAGGAGTGGCAGGCGCTGCAATTTTCCGAGGGCCGCGACTTCGCATTCCTGGGGATCATTGCTCTTATCCTGTTGCTCCCGGCTATCCGCCGGACAGAGCTGTGGTGTCAGGAACTGCTTTTATTAGCCCTGGGAGCATGGCTGGCCGCAAGCCATCATCGCATGCTCTTTGTCTTCGGTATCCTGACCGCTCCCATCCTGTCGCGTTTATTGGCGACCGCGTGGGACAACTACAACGCGTCACAGGACCTCCCGGGGGCCAACGCAATCCTGGTAGCGGTTGCCCTGGTTATCGTCTTCCGGACGTTTCCATCGCAACGGAACCTGGAAGCTCAGGTAGAGGCCAAGAGCCCGGTAAAGGCCGTAGAGTTCATCAGGAGCCATCATCTCGCAGGCCCGATGCTGAATGAGTACGTTTATGGCGGTTACCTCATCTGGGCGTCACCAGAGAACCCTGTCTTCGTGGACGGCCGGTCCGATGTCTTCGAGGCTACGGGTGTTCTTGCCGAATTTGCCGAATGGTCCGCGCTGCAGGCCGATCCGAACAAGCTTCTGGCAAAGTATCGAATCAATTTCTGTCTCATGGCGCGGCGCTCGCCGATGGTACCGGTACTTTCCCTCATGCGGTGGAAGATCGCCTATTCCGACGACATCTCCGTCGTGCTGGTTCGCGATGAACAGGGACAGTAAGGTAGAGGCGTCGCTGTTTAGCGTAAGCCGTTGCTCTCCATAAGCCAGAGGAATCCAGAGTGTAACCGCATACCGCGGATGCTGCCCTCGGGCATCGCTGATCGTGCAGCCTATTGCACAAAGTTAACAGAGGGACAAGGAAATCCTGGCCAGGCGAGGACTTCCACGTCACGTGCGGCGTGGCGCAGAGCCATTCGCAATGCCGGTTGATCCGAGGGAGCGTTTGGGTTGCGGGCCAGAGAGCTCTCTGAGAGTCGGCATCACCAGGGAACGAAACAATCCGTCGACTGCCTTCGGAGGGAGCGGACACTTATTTTCGACCCACCAGTTAAGAACCAGGATGAAGGTTGAATCGATATACCGAACCAGAAGATCCAACGGTATCTGGTCCGTCTTTCGGCTCGCATGAAAGTGCTTTTCAACATCTTCGGTGATCAACACGGCTAAGGCGTTCTGAAGGTGTCCGTGCAGAACAGCCCGCCCCTTTGGTCCGAGCTTGAGTTCGCCGATATGCCGAAGCCGATCGAGATGCTCGAAGATCGGAAGACTGAACCAGAGAAGTCTTTCATGCTGACTATCGCCCGATACCGGGCGTGATGAACGGACAGTCCCCAGTATGTCGTGAAAGGTATGGACCAGAAGCTCGTCTTTATCACGGAAATGCATGTAGAAGGCGGATCGGCCTACATTGGCGCGGTCGAGTATCTCCTTGATGACGATGGAGTCATAGTCCTGCTCGTGAATCAGGGAATGAAGAGCATCGCGGAGAGATTTCTGGGTCTTTGTAATCCGCCGGTCTAGTTTCCTAACATCCGGAGCTGGAGTCTTGCGGTTCTGCGGAGACATGGTTTCCTTTCTGCGAAACAAAACGCACAAAACATATTTTGTTGTCCGCTAACGCACAGTGCGATCGTTGCTGTTCTTCCGTGTGAACCAGGTTCAGTCTAGGCTCGATTTCGAACAGACGTCCATTTTCAGACTTATGTTCCGAAACATAAGCATCGAAAGAGAGGCTCAATGAAGACGGCGGAAGTACAACAGTTACCCAAGACCTCGGGTCTGCTCCTCCATAAGGCTGCGCAGTACGATCTCCTGCTCTGGCTGCTGACGCTGGGGAGAGAGCGAAATTTTCGGGAGCGCGCGTTAGGCCTGGCACGCCTGTCTGCCGGCGAGGCAGTCCTGGATATTGGTTGCGGAACCGGGACATTAGCGATCGCGGCAAAGCGGCAGGTAGGCCCGAATGGGCGCGTAGACGGGATAGACGCATCGAGTGAGATGATCCGCCGGGCGTCCAGAAAGGCGAGTAAGGCCGGAGCGGACGTCGCATTCCAAACTGCTTTGGTGGAATCTCTTCCGTTCTGCGATGGAACCTTCGATGTGGTGCTAAGCACCCTGATGCTGCACCACCTGCCCGGAGTATTACGCAGTCAGTGCGCTGCTCAGGTCCGAAGGGTATTGAAGCCGGGAGGCCGTTTGTTGGCCATCGACTTTGGAACCTCTCCCGGAGAGAAGGGCATCGTCGCCCACTTTCATCGTCATGGCCATATCAACCTTTCTGAGATGACCGCAATCTTTCGCGGGGCTGGATTGCAGATTTCAGAGAGCGGTACGGTTGGAATCGGTGATCTTGAATATTTGCTTGCGGTTTCGCCATGTTGCGACACATCTGCTGAACAAGGAGCACAGTGATGTTGGCTGCAAAATCTCCGAATCGGCTCTCCTTGCGGCCCTGGGGCTGGGGCGTAACGGCCATCCTGCTTCTCGCGGCCCATGGACTCGGTTTCTATTTTCTGCGGCATCTTGCACTGTCGGCCACACTCGTTTCAGGCCTGATCGTTCTCGCCGTCGTGAAACATCTGGGAATCCTCAGGTCGCTCTATGCCATGCTCCGAAGGCGATCTTCAAAGACTGGGTACCCCGGTAAGGGGAGGTTGCAGGAAGATCGGTACAAATGATCAGGCGGGCGGTCCCGTCTTTTCTTTATGATTCGTGCGAGGTGAGGAGCCTGGCGCCATGCATAACGAGGATGATCAGGGCACGGCAGATCGCCTTTCCGCCATCGTGGTGAACTCCCTGGACACACAGGCGAAGACTGAGGATCTGGCGCGTTTGGCCTACCAAAGCCGCACGCAGTTCCACAGGCTCTTCCGGGCAGTAGCGGAGGAGACCCCGGGAGCCATGCGGCGAAGGCTCCGGTTGGAAAGAGCAGCTTATCAGTTGGCGCATACCTGGATGTCGGTTACGGATGTCGCCCTGGATGCCAACTTCGGTTGGCTGGAGGCATTCTCTCGAGCTTTCCGAAGGGCTTTTCGGACCTCTCCCAGTCTTTACCGCCGCATGCGCGATCCGCACTTCCACCTGCCGTCATCCAACAAAATTCACTTTCTTGCACCGGGATCCCCGGAAAAAAGAGGAGGAGATATGGATCTATTCGATCGCTTTGCAGGTAATGATTCCTGGCATACGCGGCGTTTGCTGGAGTATGCGAGCACCTTAACAGAGGAACAACTGGACCGGCCGCTGCCCACAGTCGTAGAGCTGCTGCCGTGGCGGGAGTCGAACAAGACGCTGAGACAACTGCTGGAGAACATCATCTTCACCAAGGAGGCCTGGACCGCGGCTCTCTCCGGAGCCGAGATGGATATGCAGGGTCCTCCCCTGTCACAGCGCACTCCGCAGGCGATGTTGCAACGCCTCGAAAAGACCGATGTGGAACTGCATCGTATTTTGTGTGACGTCCGCAATCGCTCGGCATGGGACGATACGTTCGTCGATGCTCTGTGCGAGCCGGCAGAGACCTTTACGTTCGGCGGAGTCTTTGCCCATATCATGACCTTCAACGCGCATCGCCGCTTGATGGCTCTGGATGCTCTACGCCAACTCGGTGTGCAGACCGAGGGTTTTGGCGATCCCATGGAGTATGAGGAGAGCGTTGCGCCCTGGGACCGGCGAGTCGCTGTCAAAACCCCATGAAAGGATGTGGAAGCCTCGCTAGTGCGAAGGCGCCTCCGGGTAGGTGCGGTTCTTCCATCCGCCGCCACGACCCATATGGTGACGAAACGCAGAGGCAACAGTGGCGCCCAGATAGAACATTGCGACGCCCGGAAGCGCGCCTCCCCACAGAGGCGATCTGCCGTAGCGTCGAAGCGTCGGCTGAAAGGCGATGGCCATCATGAGCCACGTGGCCGAAGCAAACACTCTGGTCAGACCGTGCCCGAGCAGAGTCAGCAGCACCGGAGCCACGTACAGTAATCCCATGCCCGCAATGCAGCCAAGCAGCGTAAGCGGAGAATGGCCAAGCTGCACATAGGCAGTGCGCGCAATCATGTTCCATATCTCGCGCCAGTCCGCGTAGACACGCAATGACCGGGCGAGTTCGGCGTGTCCCAGCCAGATCTTCCCGCCTGAAGACTTGATCTGGCGAGCCAGAGCGCAGTCGTCGATCAGATGGTGCCGAATGCGGCGTACGCCGTCGACGCGCTCAAGAGCTGTGCGGCGAACCAGCATTGTGCCGCCGGCTGCACCGGCAACGGTGCGCCGTGGGTCTGCCACCCATGCAAAGGGGTACAGCATCTGAAAGAAGAAGATAAAGGCGGGAATCAGAGCCCGTTCCGCCGGCGCGCTGCAATGAAGGTGCACCATCTCCGAGACGAGGTCTCGACCGCTTGCTTCGGCTTCGCGCACCAGTGTCGCTACATGCGCGGACGCATGCTCGATGTCCGCATCGGTCAGCAGGATATAGTCTGCGTTTTGAGCCTCTGGCTGCATCAGCCCCTGGTGAACAGCCCATAGCTTGCCGCTCCATCCGGCCGGAAGAGGCTGGCCGGAGATGATCGTCAGCCGTTCCTGGTTCAACAGGGAAGCGGCGATCTCCGC
>NZ_JBFRCY010000051.1:0-13592 GCF_052113305.1 Terriglobus sp. YAF25 | reverse complement strand
GGCCATTCACCTTCACGGTAACAACGACTCGGCCGTCTTCGATCAGTGGTCCCACCAGCAGACGGTAGCCAGGTACATATTCCTGTACTTTCGTTACCATGGCTGCAATGCTCTGAGAAATGATCTCCAGATTTGGGGATGCTACCTGCACGAGAATGCTGGTCTGCATGTCGACACACGGCACTGCTGGGTTCAACGTTAGAATTGCCTTCGCAGCCTTGACGCCGGAAAAACTCTTGATCGCCGCTTCCGTCGTGTCGATGTATTCATCCAGGTTGATCCGAGTGGCAGGTCCTGCGCTCCGCGAAGCAATGTGCGAAACCACTTCGACATACGCAATCTCTTTCTGGACCTGAGAGATCGCATACACAATCGGAATGGAAGCCTGTCCGCCGCAGGTGATCATATTGAAATTCGGTGTCGCCGATATGCTGTCAAGATTGATCGACGGTATGCACATCTCGCCGATCTTCGATGGCGTCATGTCGATAACAAACTTACCCAGCGACTTCAGGATTGGCCAATGCTGCAGATGTGCCAACGCCGATGTGGCATCCACCACGATGTCGCAGCAGTCAGGATCATCTTCAATTGCCTTGATGCCCTGATCCGAAATCTTCACACCAAGTTCATTCGCTTTCCGCATGCCCGCCGAGCCTATATTGCGGCCGATGAAAAGCGAACAGGTGAGGTTTGGCGAACGAAGAATTTTAATCAAAAGATCGGTTCCAATGTTGCCACTGCCCAGGATTGCGACTCGAACCTTTTCGCGGGAACTCATAGTTGCACCCTCAGATTGCGAGAACTATTGTTTGCCTCGTTGGTTGGTGGCCCGCAAGATATCGAAATCAAGCGACCTCAATCTGCTTTGATTTGTCGTGAACGCCCGCGATCATGTTCTTCTCAAGTTCGTCACGGGGAATAAATGGTGAGAGGTCTTCCAGCGGAGGCGAAATCAGCGTACCGTTGCCAAGATTCGCCAGGGAGAGCTTAGGCAGGAAGGGCTGCTGGGGGTCCATAAATACTTCGCAGATGACGGGTCCATCATGCGCCTGCACCTGCGGGAGTACGGTCGCAACATCATCCCATGTCCTGATCTGATAGGCCGGGAAGCCGAATGCACAAGCCAGCTTACTGAAGTCCGGACAGGACACGCCGCTTGCTTTATCCGTGCCCACACGCGCGTGGCCATAGAAAGCTTTCTGGGTGTGCTTGATCATGAGATAACCGTCATTGTTGAAGATGAACAGCTTAATCGGCAGATTGTGGTGAGCCATTGTCTGCAACTCTTGCAGATTCATCATCATGCCGCCGTCGCAATTCAGGCACATCACCTCACCCCGGTCGGTCGCGAAGGATGCACCCAGTGCGGCAGGCAAACCGTACCCCATCTCCCCCAAACCGGTGGATGTCACCAGGCGTTGCCCCGGTTTGAACTTCAAAACCTGGTGTCCGCTCAAAAGAGCGGTTCCCATGTCGGTCGCAACAATCTGATCCGCCTTGAAGTATCGGTTTAATTCTTCCATAAAGGAGTAGGAGTTGATGTAACCCTCCGCGTCCTTGTGTTCGCGTTTGCGATCCACCCATGGATATTGCTGGCGATACGAGTTGCACGTTGCAACCCAATCGCTATAGTCCGGTAATCTGCCAGCCTCTGGATGGGCCAAAACACCCGCAATAAACTCCCGTGCATCTGCGCAAATCGGGAGGTCTACGCGACCTTCCAGCTTGGCCAATTCCGTCGGATCGATATCCACGTGAACCAGCTTGCCTGCGCGAACGAATTCCGTAAGGTCGTACCCCACCTGAGGCACTGCCAGACGTGTGCCAATCGCTACAACCAGATCCGCATTCTGCAACACAAAGTTTGCACAG
This sequence comes from Terriglobus sp. YAF25, assembly GCF_052113305.1. Classification (NCBI taxonomy): domain Bacteria; kingdom Pseudomonadati; phylum Acidobacteriota; class Terriglobia; order Terriglobales; family Acidobacteriaceae; genus Terriglobus; species Terriglobus sp. YAF25. The sequence continues at coordinate 11,717 of NZ_JBFRCY010000051.1, read as the reverse complement.
CGCTGCCCGTACACGCCCGCCCGCCCATACACCAGAGGGTGGTCGGAGTCGACCATGTCGATTCCCGCCCATGAAACAAGCGAAGGCACATTCAATTTTTCAATCAGGGGYTGAATGAGACTTTCGCCCCCCGCCAGGCGAATTCCGTGTCCAAGCCACAGAAGGGGACGCTTCGCATGGTTTAACATGTCCAGCGTCGCTGCCACCGACTTCTGAAGAGGATCTGGCTTGCTGGTATAACCCGGCACAAACGTCCGTGCAGGTAATAATTCCGGATCGACCAACTTGTCCTGTAGATCCATCGGGATATCGAGCCAGCAAGGACCGGGACGGCCGGAACCCGCCACCTCAAACGCAGAGGAGAGTTCTTCACCAATATCCATCGGATGCTGCAGCCGCGAAACCCGCTTACAAACGCTCCGCACCAGACCGCTGCTGTCATACCCTTGCACGCCCCACATGCGCAGCGGATTGTCCACGTGCGTGTGCTTCGACGCCTCGTTGCCAGAGATTACGATTCCAGGAATCGAATCCGCCCAGGCACTCACCACGCCTGTAAGCCCGTTCGTCGAGCCTGCGCCCGTCGTCAGGAGGCTGGCCGTGATCTTTCCCGAGATACGGTAGTAAGTTTGCATCGCCATACAGGCAGCCTGCTCATGATGAACACAAACGATTTCAGTGAAACCGCGCGCCGCGATTGCTTCGAACAATCGTACATTTCCGGCACCGATGATGCCGAAGACATGACGAATCTCGCGGTCGGCCAGAAAGTCGGCCAGATATTCACTAACTTTTTTTTTCATTTAGCGGTACCTTGCAGAAGTGGAATTCGCAGCTGGCTCACTCCTTAAACCTAGCATGAGATGAACTACGGCCCGGACAGCAGATGGGCGGTGGCGACGAAGGGTGCAGACCAACGGATACCATTGCATCTGTAGCTCTCAACAGAAAGTGGGCGTGACTTGCTGGAAAAACCGATACAAGCTCCTGCAAAGCCTTTACCGGCTCGAGACCTTGAGCTAATCCTGAAAGCAGTGGGGTCAGACTGGGAGCAGCTCCGTAACCAGAAGATCTTCATCACTGGAGGAACAGGTTTTTTCGGCTGTTGGCTTCTTGAGAGCTTCATAACGGCTAACCGCGCCTTGAACCTGAATGCAGAGGCAGCAGTTCTCACACGCGATCCCGTCGCATTCGCCGGTAAGGCTCCGCACATTGCATCGGACTCCTCCATTCAACTCATTGCTGGCGATGTGCGCACCTTTAATTTCCCGACAGGTGACTTCCCATTCATCCTTCACGCGGCAACCGAGGCAAGCGCCAGCCTTGCAAAAGAGCGCCCTTTAGAAATGCTGACTACCATTGTCGATGGCACTCGCCGTGTCCTGGAATTTGCTGAGGCAAGCAAGGCTCGCAAGTTCCTGCTCACCAGTTCCGGTGCTGTTTATGGCGTGCAGCCTTCCGAAATAACCCATGTGCCGGAAAGCTACTTGGGCGGTCCCAATCCGGTCGACCCAGCATCGGTCTACGGCGAAGGGAAGCGTATTTCTGAACAGATGTGCGTCCTTCATGCTGCCCACAGCAACTTCGAATGCAAAATTGCGCGCTGCTTTGCTTTTGTAGGCCCGCACCTTCCGCTGGATGCGCATTTTGCCATTGGAAATTTTCTAGGCGACATTATGCAGGGCAAAAAGATCCACATTGGTGGAGATGGTACGCCGATGAGGTCATATCTCTACGCCGCCGACCTTGCTATATGGCTTTGGAAGATGTTGTTTGTTGCCCCCGCCGGTCAAGCCTACAACGTAGGTTCTGACGAAGATTTATCTATCCTGGATCTGGCTCAAACCATGGTTGCTACTCTAGGGCAAACCACCGCGATCGATGTCGCTAAGGTGCCCGTCCCCGGCGCACCCATCCTTCGCTATGTCCCTGCAATCACAAAGGCACAAAGAGAACTGGGTTTACACCCGTCTGTGGGTCTCAGAGAGGCTATCCGCCGTACAGCTGAATGGCATGGCTTCCCGGTCACAAAGTAAAAAACCCACATTTCGTGGGCTAGAGCATTTTTCCTGTAGGTGTAGTGCAGGGCTCATGCATCTATGGGCGTTTTCCGCAATGAAAACGCCGCTGCACACTTCCTCCGGATACCCAGCAACAGGAGAAATGCTCTAAATAGTACCGATGATTCCTATTGGTTGCGGGGGTAGGATAAGCCCAATGACTCGCATTGTCCTGGTCAACCACGATAAAGGTTGGTGCGGGCGGAGGGGAAATGCTGGGACGGACGGAACGTTTCCAAAGAAATTCATTGGTGCCCGGAGGGGGACTTGAACCCCCACGTCGCTTTCGCAACTGCGGATTTTAAGTCCGCTGTGTCTGCCGATTCCACCATCCGGGCACGCCTCTTAGATGCTATCGCAACTAGAGTATTTCCCTGCGGGTGTGATGTAGGGCTTCCGCATCTATGGGCGTTTTCCGCAATGAAAATGCCGCTGCACACTACCCAGCAACAGGGAATGCTCTAAGCGATCCAATCCGGATGGTTGTAGACCATATGAGCCACCATCTCGCCGAACAAGGTATTGGCCCAGGCAAACCAGGAGCGGGTGAACTTCGCAGGATCGCTCTTGAGGTAGCTCTCGTGGATGAATCCAGTCGCGCGGGCGGCCGTCTTCAACATCGTCAGCGCAGGTCCGGCCTCCTCCTTCTTTGTACTGGTCAGTGCATAGATGGTTTGCGACATCGGCCAGATCATGTCGTCGCCGATATGCGGCCCGCCGATTCCCTCACCCGCCGATCCGCGAAAGAACCAGGGATTGCGCTCGCTCCACACAAAAGCGCGCGTGCGCGCGTACATCGCTGCATCCGGCGATGCGTTGAGATACGGCAGCGCCAGCAGGCTGGGCACGTTGGCATCATCCATCAGCAACTGGCCGCCGAATCCATCCACCTCAAAAGCCCAAATGGTGCCGGTGTCGAGCTTCGCTACCGCGTATTGACGCAGAGCAACTTCGACCTCGGTGGCGAGGCTCTGTGCCTCCTGCGCTGTTGCGCTGTCATGCACGACCGTGTTCATCATCTCGGCGAGTTGACGCAGCGAGGTCACAGCAAAGAGATTCGATGGAACCAGGAACGGGAAGACGCACGCATCATCGCTCGGGCGGAAGCCGGAAAAAATGAGTCCCACTGGCTTGATCGGGTTGCCCTTGCCGGCTCTGGGCAATGTCTCGGTCGAGCGATCTGATTTTCGCAGGAACGTATATGGCCCATCGCCATTCTTGCGCTGCTGCACCCGCATCGTGCTGACAACGGTGCGCATGGCTTCAGTCCACGCGCTATCGAATGGCTTCGTATCTCCCGTCGCCTTCCAGTAGCCATAGCTGAGGCGGATGGGATAGCACAACGAGTCGAGCTCATACTTGCGCTCCCCCACGCCGCGTTTCATCTCAGTCTGATCGGAACGGCCCCACTCCAGCGGCGGGTCGTCAAGGTTCGCCATAAAGGCATTGGCGTAGGGATCGATCAGAAGGCAGCGAGCCTGGCGGCGGATGACACCTTCGAGCAGCGCACGCAGCTTCTCATCCTGTTTTGCCAGTGGAACATACGGCCAGACCTGAGCGGAGGAGTCCCGCAGCCACATCGCGGGAATATCCCCGGTCAGCACTACCGTATCGGGCTTACCGTCCGCGGTTCCCGGCTGGACGGTCGTGTCCAGCGTGTTGGGAAAGCAGTTGATGAAGAGCTGCCGTAGCTCCGGATCGGCGATCCGCTTCGCGGTCTCGGCGATATAGCGCTCTACGCCCTCCGAGGTAAACTTCCGGTCTGCCGGCTTCGGCCTGCAATCCAGTACCTCTGCCTGCAGTCCAACACTCTTCCCGGCAAGGGCCAACGTGCCCAGCTTCATCACTTCCCTGCGTGTCCAATGCATATTTCTGATTCTGCTCCAGATGGAACTTTCCAGCCATGGATATCGTACCTATCTGACATGCCGCTTCGCGAGATCTTCCTGCAAACGCTCGCCGCGCTGTGGGCTACCAAGCTTCGCAGCTTTCTCACCATGTTCGGGATCGTGTGGGGCATCACCTCAGTCATTCTGCTGGTTGGGTTAGGCATCGGCTTCAGCAAAGACCAGCATGAGCGCATGAAGGGCTTGGGGACAGACATCGCCATCATCTGGGGCGGCAAGACCGGAGCCCAGGCCGGTGGTTACGTTGCCGGACGAGATATCCGGCTGGAGTATGGTGACGCGCTCGCCATCCGGGACCAGGCAGCGCTGGTGCAGCATATCTCTCCAGAGATCAACCGGACCGTCAACGAGGTCTCGCAATACAACGCCGCCAACCGTGCCGTTCGCGGTGTATGGCCGGAGTATCAGGCCTTCCGCTCCATCAAGGTCTCAGAGGGCCGCCTGATGACCGAACGCGACGAGGCCGACGGTGCGCGTGTGGTCCTTCTTGGCGATGACACCAAGCAGCAGCTCTTTCGCTCCAACCAGGCTGTCGGACAGATTATCTCCATCGCGGGCTATCCCTACGTGGTGATCGGCATCCTGCAAAAAAAGAAGCAAAACGGCTCGTATGGCTCCGGCCGTGACGGCACCCAGCTTTTTGTCCCCTACTCGTCGATGGAGCGCGATTTCCCGCCGGCGCGCAAGGGAGTCTTTCCGGGCTGGCTGAACGATATCGTCGTCCAACCGGTCTCTCCCGAGAAGCATGAGGCTGCGGTTAAAGAGGTCTATCGCATCCTGGGGGAGCGCCACCATTTCAATCCGGACGACAAGGAGGCTCTCTGGGTGTGGGACACCCTGGAGGGCGCGAAGTTCGTGGACCGGATCTTCGGCGTCATGACCATCTTTCTGGGAGCCGTCGCCCTGCTGACCCTTGCGCTGGGCGGCATCGGGGTGATGAACATCATGCTGGTGGCCGTAACGGAACGGACCCGGGAGATCGGTGTGCGCAAGGCTCTAGGTGCCCGCGCCGTCGATATCCATAGGCAGTTTCTGGCCGAATCGGCCATTATTACCATGGTCTCCGGCACCATCGGTTTCTTTCTCGGAGCCGGTGTCTGTGTGGTTATGCGCTATATCCCGATGCCGGATTTCGTGCCACATCCGGTCATTTCGCCGATCGCGGTCGTGCTTTCTCTACTGACACTTACCGGGATAACCTTGTTCGCCGGCACCTACCCGGCCCGGCGGGCCGCGATGTTGAGCCCGATGGAATGCCTCCGAACCGACTAGAGCATTTTTCCTGTTACTGGTATCCCGGGAGGAGTGTGCAGCGGCGTTTTCATTGAGGAAAACGCCCACAGATGCATAAGCCCTCCACTACACCTACAGGAAAATGCTCTAACGGCGTTTACACTAGAAGGATGGAGAGTACCCGGAAGGTCGACCTGGTTGGTGTTGGCCTGAATGCTACTGACACCGTCCTAACCCTTCCTACCTTCCCTGTATTTGGCTCCAAGGTGGAATATCACGACTCCGTCGTTCTTCCCGGCGGTCAGGTCGCCAGCACTGTAGTTGCATGCCAGAACTGGGGACTCAGTACCCGCTATGTCGGCAAGCTGGGCGATGACCAGGCAGCCGATCTGCACCATCGTGCTTTTGCCGATGCCGGCGTCGAGACCAGAATCGTCACCGTACCTGACGCCCACTCACCGCAATCGCTCATCCTGGTCGATCCCAGTGGTGAACGCACGGTGCTCGTACGTCGCGATGATCGTCTGACACTGAAGCCCGAGGAGCTCCTCCGCGAGTGGATCACCGATGCCCGCGCCCTCCATGTCGATGGGCAGGACACAGCCGCTGCCACACAGGCAGCACAGTGGGCTCGCGAGGCCAACATTCCTGTCATTGCCGATCTCGATCTTCAGTTCCCGGGCATTGACGATCTGCTGATCAACATCGACTACCTGATCGTCAGCCGCGACTTCCCCTCCCGCCTGATGAACGAGCCTGACCTCGAGACCGCACTCCAGAAGATGCAGCGCCGCTATGGAAACACGCTGGCCGCCGCGACCCTAGGGCCAGATGGCGTGCTGGCCTTCGATGGAAAGAGTTTCTGCTACCGACCTGCCTATCGGGTCCATGCTGTCGACACAACCGGCGCCGGCGACATCTTCCATGCAGGCTTTATCTACGGCATGCTGCAGGGCTGGGCTCTGACCCGGCAGCTCGATTTTGCCTGCGCCGCCGCGGCTCGGAACTGCACCGCGGTAGGCGCGCGCGGAGCCATCGACTCGCGAGATGCGATTGAATCGCTAATCACCGCGGACGAGCGGTACCCATCGCTGTCGTTTGATTCCGTAACTGCCTGATCTGATTCCGTACGCAGATTCGCGGAACTCCTCTCCCCCGATCTGCGTATCTCCCTGCATCCAGAGCTTGCCGCTATGATGCAGATCAAGGAAACCGTTCAGCAGTCCATTCAGTCGCTCCTGCGCAACCGCCTGCGTTCGGGCCTGACCATGCTGGGAATTGCCTGGGGCCTGGTGACCGTTGTGCTGCTGATCAGCTACGGAGCAGCTCTCGGACAGACCGTGCTGATGGGCTTCCTCGGCATCGGCAACAACGTCATCATGGGTTGGGGTGGCCAAACCTCCATGCAGGCCGGCGGGGAACGGTCCGGCAAGCGGATTCACCTCACCGCAGAAGACGCCGATGCGGTTCGTGAGCAGATGCCGTTGATCCGCGCCTTTTCTGTCGAGAACGATACCTCATACAGCTTCAAGTGGAACGCGAAGGCGGTCAACATCCAGGTCAAAGCCGTCGAGCTTCCATATGACGGCATGCGGAGGTTGGTGGTGGAGGAGGGCCGGTACTTCACCCCAGACGATTTCACGGAGCACCGCAAGGTCGCGATCTTCGGCCCACATGCCGCACAAAAGCTCTTCAACGGATACCCGCCAGTTGGACAGACGGTCCAGGTGAACGGACAGACCTTTACCGTAATTGGCGTACTACGGAACAAGATTCAGGACTCCTCCAACAACGGTCCCGACAACGAGAACGTCTTCCTCCCTTTCTTTAGTCTGCGCGATCTGGAGAACGTACGCGATCCTTCGTCGCTGGTCTACCAGCCGCTCTCACCAGAGCTGCACAAGAAGGCGACCAGTGCTGTTCGTGCCATTCTTGCCTCGCGTCACCACTTCAATCCGGCCGACGATAAGGCATTCTCCACTTGGGACACGATCGAAGACTCGGGAGAGATTATGCAGTTCTCCACCGCGCTTGAAGTGCTGCTGGGCATCATTGGAGCGATGACACTCGGCGTTGGCGGCGTCGGCGTGATGAACATCATGCTGGTCTCTGTAACCGAGCGGACGCGGGAGATCGGGCTGCAGAAAGCGCTCGGCGCCAGACGGCGCGATATCCTCGCGCAGTTTCTACTCGAAAGCCTGACGCTGACCTTCCTTGCAGGCGTCCTCGGGATGCTCGCCGCGATCGCTATCGCCCACATCATCCCGCCCATGCCGCTTTATTCCGATATGTACAAGACGGCCAACAGTGAAGGCGACATCATTCTGCGGCCTAACCTGATGATCGCGCTGATCTCCTTCGGCATTCTGGCGATTGTAGGTCTGGTCTCGGGCCTTCTGCCCGCCTGGCGCGCCAGCCGCTTGGACCCTGTTGCGGCACTGCGGTATGAGTAACGGCTGGATGACGGACCACACCTGCTGCTAACGTGGCTCATGCGCCTCACGCTCGCTCTCGCGCTTTTTACAGCCACGGCCTCGGCCCAGTTCACACTGCAGCAATCCAACTCCACCGCCAGCTTCCGTGGCATTCACGCTGTGAGCGACATGGTTGCATGGGCCTCCGGCACGAATGGCACGGTACTGCGCACCGTTGATGGCGGTGAACACTGGCTGGCATGCGCTGTTCCTCTGGACGCGGAGAAGCTGGATTTCCGTGGAATTCAGGCATTCGATGACAAGACTGCCATCGTGATGTCCAGCGGTAAGGGAGACGCATCGCGGATCTATAAAACCAGCGATGGATGCAAACACTGGAAACTGGCAATGACGAACACGGAACCCGAAGGGTTTTGGGATGCACTTTACAGTGATTCCAGCGATCACGCCTGGGTGATGGGAGATTCCATTGACGGTAAGAGCGTCATGCTGGAAGTTCGTGCACTCGACGATGCCGAGCCGGAGCTTGAAATGTCTCTTTCGAATCGTGAAGTGGATCGAGGAACCTCCAGCTTCGCCGCCAGCAACTCAACCCTCTTGGTTCTGAACAAAGCTGTACAAGAATCCGTTTGGAAGTACTCGCGCTGGTGGGCCGGCGACGTTCCCGAACATGCCTATGTCTATCGACTTCGCGAGGAGAACAATGCCACGTGCAGACCATGTCGAGAGTTCACTGACAAGATCGAAGTTCCGATGGCTCAGGGAGTCTCCACGGCGGGTATCTTTTCCCTGGCCTTCCATCCGGCCGAAACGCTCGTAGCGGTTGGCGGCGACTATAAAACGCCCGAATCGCCGATAAAGACCGCCGCCTGGTCCGCGGACTACGGCAAAACGTGGACCCTATCGGCAAAGCCACCGCATCCCTGGCTATCTTTCTTCTGTTGCCCTTTTCTACGGCGCATGCGCAGGCCCTTGCCGCGAAGTCGCCCCTGGTGCAGTTTTCCGACGATCTTGAGGCACTTTCCTCGCGGGTCATGCCGACTGTCGTGCGCATTACAGCGCAGGTCTACGTCGGCGATCACGAGGACAGCACACCGATCAACCCAACGGCAAATAACAGCAACAGCAGCTTGCCCGATACAGGTCTGGTCACAGCCGGCACCGCTCAGGGATCCGGCGTACTGGTCTCCGACGATGGCTACATTCTCACCAATGCTCACGTCATCGCCGGAAGCGCCAACCTGCGTGCTGAGGTTCGCATGGTCTCAGGCAAACTCCGAGTTCTGCCCGCGACCCGTGTCGGCCTGGATGAAGATACCGATCTGGCGGTCCTGAAGATTAATGTTCCGGAGGGTGAAGAGCTTGCCTTCCTGGATATCACCCATCTCCCCCCGGCACACCAGGGCCAGGTTGCGATTGCCTTCGGAAGCCCCTTCGGGTTTGAACGCTCGGTCACCATGGGTATTGTCTCCGCGGTACGCCGGCAGTCCTCACCGGACGATCCCAGGCTATGGATTCAGACGGATGCGGCAGTAAACCCCGGTAACTCCGGCGGTCCTCTGGTGGATGTCCGAGGCCGTCTTCTCGGTATCAATACCCTGATCTATTCGGAAAGCGGCGGCAATGAGGGCATTGCCCTGGCTATTCCCGCCGATACAGCCCGCACCGTGTTCAACGCCATCCGGAAAAATGGCCACGTCACCCGATCCACGCTCTCGATTACGACACATACGCTGTCACGGGACCTGACGCGCGGATTGGGGCTGACCGGGACGCAGGGCGTTCTGGTGGAAGATGTGTGGCCAGCGGGCAGCGGGGAACGTGCCGGCATTCTTCCGGGCGATATTGTGCAGGAAGTGAACGGCAAGAAGGTCACCTCGATCGTCAACTACACGCAGGTGATCTCCGCACTGGAGCCGAAGAAGCAGGTTCCCATTACAATCGCGCGTGGCGACAAGACCCTAAATCTTACGGTCGAGCCAGACCGTGCTGGCTCCCGCGCCCGCTCCCTGACCTCCGACATCAGTTTTGGACGCAACCTGATTCCCCGCCTGGAGATCTTTGGCGTGACTGTTGACCCCGATACGCCGAATGAGTGGAATCCGATCCGCAGTCCTCAAGGGGTAATGGTTGTTGCGCGATCGAGCGCTCTGCGTGTTGCCGAGAGCAACCTGCGCCCGCRTGACGTGATTCATGCGGTCAACGGAAAGCCTGTCACTTCGGTTGAGACACTACGCCGGGAGCTGGCTCAGATCCCAAATCGCGAGTCCCTGGTGCTGCAGATTGAGCGCGATGGAAACCTGTCGTATGTCGTCGTGCCTCCGGGCTAGACCATTTTCCCTGCGGGTGTGATACAGGGCTTCTGCATCTATGGGCGTTTTCCGCAAAGGAAACGCCGCTGCTCGCTCCTTCTGGGATACCCAGCAACCGCGAAAACGCTCTAGCCGAAGAAATGAGAGTTGGAATTAAGAGGCGTTATTGTGATCGCCTGAAAGCAATGTGGTTGTCTTCGTCCACGAAATACTCGGCCGAGCAGCTATCTCCACCGCAGATCATCGGCTCCAGGCCAAAATACTGGCTCCGCTTGATCAGGCCCATGCAACCACAGCGGGGGCAGGCCAGAACGGCAAAATAAGGGTTTTCCTCTGAACCGAAGCGCCCTTCTCCGTCCAAGACAAAGACGGTTCCGGGGGCCATCTGCTCGGGGATCCATGCTTCCAGGAATTCCAACTCCGTCACGACCATTGCCTGCCTCTTTCCGTTATTGCAACGTATCTTTGGCTAGCCTCGCCTGCTGCTGCGGGGAAGTGCGGCGGGTGCAGCCGGCAAGTCCCGGCTGCACCTTGTTTGGTGCAAGGATACAGGCACATCACTACCTGTCAAATGAAAGTTGGCTCCTTTTGGGGAACCGGAACGGGTTCCCGTTCTATTCCAGGAAATCTGCTTCGCGCTTCCTCGCCCAGATAACAAAGGCGATGGATATACCGGTATAAATAACCAGCCAAAGCAGGGTTCGAAGGCTGGCATTCACGATCAGGCCCCACCGCGTCCATGTGTGAACGGACATATCAATGGTAGCCACCCAGCGCTGATAGGCGGATCCGACTCCGTCAACCGCCACTCCTACAAGCCCGGCGTAAAAAAATCCCTTCTGCATCTCGTCCGAACGCCGGAGGTTCTGCCAGGTGAGGGGGCTGGTAAGAAAAGTTGTGACCAGGGCGATCAGCGCCCAGATGCCGGCGGCAACGACAAAGTGCTCATTAATGTAGTCCCATTTCGTCGCGAAGCGGGAGCAAACCGGTCCTAAAGGATTGAGAACATAGAAGATATCCGATGCCAGGAACTCGGATACGACCAGGATGATGGAGAGCGCCAATCGAAAATTCAACTTACTTACCTTCCGAAGTGGGGGGGGAGGAGAGCCCGCCTCAATTTCTATTTTCCGTTCGCCGGCAACTTTTCTTTTAGTGTAGACGCAACTTCAATATTAAATTTGCGTCCTAGCTAATGTAACGCCCACGATGTGCTATTCTCGTGGAGTAAAGGATTCATCCGAACCATAGTTCGGAAACAAGTTGCGTCACTGGCCTCCCGGCACGAGCAGCAATGTTCGTGCCGTCTTTTTTCTTTGCCTGCCGTCTAACCCCTCAGAGATCGACCTTTCCTATGAAGAAGCGCGTTCTGACCGTAATCGGTATCGCCGTTTTCACCCTGGCCGCCTACGCCCAATGGTCTAACCCTGCCAATGACATTCCCGCATACAACGCGGCGCCGCCCAAGGGAGCACTGCCGCCGATCATGGCCGGCCAGCAGCTCTCCGGCGAGTACTTCTCGCATCCCTATCAGGTGAAGACGTATCAGATGGCCGCGAAGGTCTCGCCAGTACTGCACCAGCTTCCCTGCTACTGCCATTGCGACCGTTCCATGGGGCACAACAGCCTGCACAGCTGTTTTGAAGGGACCCACGGAGCCGCCTGCTCCACCTGCATGAAGGAAGCCGCCTTTGCCTATCAGCAGACCAGGCTTGGCAAAACACCGGCGCAGATTCGGGCTGCGATTGAACGGGGCGAGTGGATGAACGT
>NZ_JBFRCY010000050.1:0-10715 GCF_052113305.1 Terriglobus sp. YAF25 | reverse complement strand
AGGTGGGCGTGTATTTACGGCACGATTACAAACACGTGACCATGGATACGATTGCGGACCAGAAGATGCCGGAATGGTGCAAACGGAATCGCGTCACCTTGATCCAACTGGGTCTACAGCTCTATAAACGCGCCTCTGAGGACTCTCGCATCCAAGTGAGTGGTTCAATCGACGACTGGATCTACCTGGTCAGCGATCCGCATCGCATTGCACGCCGCTGTCACGCAGGAAACTTCCTTTTCTTCAATACGGAAGGACGTCTGCGCAGTTGCATGTTCGGCACCGAATACGCGGATATCAAGCAAACTCCGCTGGATGGGATCGTTGCGCTGGATGGATTTGCCGAGGCGCGCAAGCTGCACGCCTCCTGCAGCATCTGTGTCCTGGCCTGCAACTGAGGTGTGCAGACTATAGGATTACGGGCCGTCCACGCTCCACCATGCGAAGAAAACGGCCCATGGCGATTGCGCGCAGCAGTCGCGAACGGTAGTCGATGGTTTCGGCCTGCTGCAGCCGCTCGACCGTGGGCCACGCATCCACAAGCGCCGATAGACGGGGCAGATCGAGCAGATGCAGGCACAATGCTGAGCGCTGCATCTCCGCAATCTCTGCGCGCACGCGCCCCCGTCCGGGGCGCAGACGGTCCCACCAGTCGCTTCCCTGCAGACCCCTCGGTCGAGCCGAGTACAGCGCCTTCGGAAGCCGGTCGCCGAATGCTCGAAGGTGCATGGCACAGGTCTGCCCGTCTTCGAGATAGTGCTCCGCCGGGATGGAAAAGCAGACCTCCAATACCCTTCGGTCTGCCATGGGGGAGCGCTGGTCAACGCCCCAGCAGGCTAGCGTCGCTTTATTAAACTGGCCTAGTTCCTGGCAGGTTTCGAGTACAGCGATCCTCTTGTCCAGACCCTCCGCCCGGGGTGAGCGAACCAACTCCTCGAAGCGGCGCGAAAGATCGTATTGCCTTACGCGATCGGGATGTACCGGGCCCATCCAGCCAGGGCGTAAGGATCTCAGCGACCGGGACCGGTTGATACGTGACGCCAACGCTGGGAATAATGCGTTTACCGCGGCTCGGACGGCTCCGCGCCTCGACAGGAATCCCCTTCGCTGGAGCGCTTGTATTTCACGGGCAGCGTGCCACAAATGGCCACACCTCGCCAGGGCAGCCGGAGTATCCAGTCCCGGATGACTGACCGTAACGTTGCCAGGTACACCATGGAGAACAATCGGGATGCCGCGCTCGTGCGCCACCTGGTATATGGAATCAAACCAGGTCAGGTTGCAGAGATGCCCCTGTGGCCTCCCCAAAATGGCCTCGTCAGGCATGAATTCGTCCAGTGGGGAGATGTGTATGGGCGGGCGCAGAATCAGATGTTCCATCTCTGGGTAGAGGGCAGCGGTGAGCTCGGCGAACTCCGTCTCGTCCGGAACTCTCCCCCATTGCCGGTCCTCGGTGGCCCTTGCGACAGGAGCTGCCGTGACCGCGATCAGGCGGCGATTGCTGCCGGCCATCAGGCGGGCTGCTGTAGCTGTCACCAGCGTGCTATCCATTCCGCCGCTCAACTGGCTGATGACGTCGCCACGGCCGCGCAACTGAGCCGTTACGGCGCGGTCAAAGGCTTCCTGGAGCGCCCCGGCGCTCTGCTCCCGTGTCTGGTGACATGGGGCAATCTCTTCCGGCCGCCAGTATCTCGAGTGGGAGCGGCCGCCGACTTCTGTAAAAGTGACCACGTTGCCTGGAAGCACCGAATGGAGTCCACGGAAGAACGTCTCGTCTGTGGGGCCCATGATGGGAACCATCACCTGCGCGACCCGTTCTTCGTTCACCTCGTAGGGAACCTCCGACAAGGCGTGCAGGCCACGTGGCATCGACGCCACCGCGACAAAATCGCTGCCCTGGTAAAAGAACAGAGGGCGCTCGCCCACGGGGTCTCGGGCCAGATGCAGACGCCGTAATCGGGTATCCCAGAGCACGAAGGCGAAGACCCCTGTCAGGTGATCGAGCGCGTCCATACCCCAGCGGCAGATTGCTTCAAGAAGAATGGCGCAGTCGGATAGGGATGGGGCTGCTGTCTGCGTGAGACCGAGTAACTCTGCCAACTCCAGGCGATTGTCCAGTCGAATATCTGCGACGAGGGCGTACCGCTCGTCGCGGCTCGTAGCCGGCTGCCGATCGAAGGCATCTTCCGGCAGCGATGCGCGGAGATCGCAGCCCACAGCCACGCTCCCGGCGGTCCAGCTTGACGGCTTTCCGGACCCATAGGGGGCCAGACCCCGCAGAATCCTCTCGCAACGCGACCCGGCGACGGGAGATCCGTCGAAAGATAAGGAGGCAGCAATCGCCGACATACCGTGAAGTGTATCGTGCAGGCAGCGTCAGATCGGAAGCCAATGCTTAGAAGGAAGGCTCGCTTGTGTCTTTGTTCCGCCAACTGCAGATGACAACTTCGAAGTGTCTTGATAGCTTGAAATGAAACATCAGATTTTTTGATCAGGAATAAAGTCTTCTTCTTTGCCGAAGACTCGAAAGTTCCGTTAATTGGCGCAACAAGCTATCATCGCTCGGTATCAAATTGTCTCTTCACTCGGAGGTTTTATGAATTCGTCTGCCCCAATCCCGTCAAACGATAACCAAGCCAATCCTGAAGGCAAGCTCGAGTGGTCGACTCCGCAGATTGGGGAACGAGATCTGGCCAGTGCCGACAGTGCATCAAGCGGAAGTTTTAATCCTGATGGGACCACGGTTTATAGCTAGAACTGGAGCTGGGTTGGGAACACATTTGTCGGCGACGGGATGCTGGCTATTCGGCTCCAGAATTCCGCTGCTTGTACTGCGGCAAAAAGAGCAGAACAGGCGTCTGCATGTCTGAGAAGTACCTGCGTAGAGTTTTTAGTGGCATCCTCTACGATGGCTCATCCATCTGTTTGCGGAACGGTGATCTGCAGCTTCTGAGCTTGAACAGTATTGGTCTCGCGATCTGGGATCTTCTGGAATATCCCATCACAATCACGGGTATCGTAGCTCGTCTGCTGGCGAGTTACGATGTCCGTGAAGCTGTCTGCCGCAGAAGCACACTTGAGTTTCTGAACGAGTTGGACAGGTTTGGGCTGCTCAGACATGTTTCAGCGCCTTCGGCGGCAGAGCAACAGCGGAGCCGCTATCTTCATCTCCTCAAACGGACTCTGACCAACCTTGTTTACCCTGAAAACGCCCTGAGGATCTCGCGGCTTGAGGAGGGTGCGTTCAGCACTGACCGCAAGACCCGCACCGCCCAGATGGTTCAAGTGCGATACACCGATGCCGAGGCTTATGCCACCTGCATCCGGGGTCTTCGTCTGGGAAACCCTGCTCTCTCCAACCGGAGCTTCCCCCGCACGCTGATCGGTCTTGCCGGTCTGGATAACATTGAGTTCTGCGCGGAACAGGTCTTCGCTGATGAGATTCCTGGCGACTTTCTGGAGGCTGGCGTCTGGCAGGGCGGCGCATCCATGATGATGCGGGCGCTGCAGCTTGCTCACCAGCAAGAGGACCGCTCGGTATGGTTGGCGGACACCTTCGACGGCCTTCCTGTGAACACCTCTGAACCCGATATCCGGTTTGGTGTGGATTTCTCAAAGAACGCTTTCCCGATCCTGGTAGCTCCGCTTCGTACAGTCATGGACAACTTCCGTGACCTTGGTCTATTGGACGGCAGGGTGCGATTCCTTCCAGGCCTGTTTGCGGACGCACTTCCGCAGGCAGACACCGGCCCGCTCGCACTGCTCCGGCTCGACGCCGACATGTACTCCTCCACCATGGATGCGCTGAATAATCTGTACCATCGGGTCAGTCCAGGCGGATTCATCATTGTGGACGACTACGGCCTTCCCGCCTGCCGTGAGGCCATCGATGAGTTCCGCGCAAGGCATGACATTTCCGACCCAATGCAGTGGGTCAATACGACATGTGTCTTCTGGCGAAAGTCGGGAGCTGCGGGGTGAAGATAACGTTGGTCCATCTGCATTCGTGGGACAGGCAGAATGAGGACCGCGCGAATCTCTTCCACAGGATTGAGCGCCCGTGTGCGCTGCTAAATCGTGATGGAAGATTCGAGGCGATGGGAATCTCCTCTGATCATCCCGATGCCCCGGCGATGGCGTATGCCGCAGACATTCTGGTTCTGCACGTTCAACACGATATGGCTCTGGAGGCGGTGATCGACTGGCGGAGGGAGCATGGCAAAGCCACGCTCTACGAGATAGCCGACGATATGAGCGCACCAGCGCCGTGGCGAAAGAAGCCACGGCGCWGTCCGTTGATCCTTAGCGACTGCTTCAATCTCGCATCGCGTTGCGCAGGGTTACAGTTCTCTTCTGCGGCGTTGGAGCGCAAGTACGCCATCCTCTCCTCATGCAGGCAGGTGCTGCCGAATCTGATCGAGATCCCTGCCAGACTGGCAAAGAAGCCTCCGGGATTCACGGTCGGCTGGGCAGGAACCCGCTCGCATCGGGAAGACCTTCGCCCGATGGTACGGATGCTGCGCGATCTGCTACATCGGCACCCTGAGATCCAACTCGCGATGAAGGGCGATCTCGAGATGTTGCACGAACTCTTCGGAGAACTTCCTGCAGATCAGTTCCGCTTCGAAGATTTTGGTTCACCGGCAAGCTATGAAGCATTCCTTCATACACTTCACGTCGGTCTGATTCCGCTTGCTGCAACGGGATTCAACGCGGGGCGAACGGATGTGAAGCTCTTTGAGTATGCGGCCGCGGGCATCGCCGCCATTGTCCAGCGGTCTTCCACTTATGCACCGCACCTGAAGGAGGTACTTTGCTTCCAGAATCCGCAGGAGCTTGAAACGATTCTGGAGAGGCTCTATCTACATCCCGAAGAGCTTCACGCTGAACGTGAACGTTGCCATGCCTATGCATTCGCGCGCAACGGATTGGCCTCGGGAATCGAGCAGCATGCGGCGTGGTATCTTTCACATGCTCCATCCCCCGAGAATCGCATCACGCTGCCTGCACAGACCCCGGAAGCGATCGAGGCGATGGAAGCATTTCATCGGTTGATGGAGCGTGACCTGAAGAGCGAAGCAAACCTCGAAGAGGCGTTGCGGACGCTCGAGAGATATCCCCACTATCTGCAACTTCGGTTGCTGGTGGTGCGACTTTTGGTTGCAACCTGGCGTTTGCCGGAAGCGATCGCGCGGGTACGTCCGCTGCTGGCCTCTATGTATCGCGACCGGGTTCTGATGACCGCACTTTCTCTGGCTTCGACCTCGGAGCAGGAAAGACTTCGCGGGTATCTGCGCTCGGCGGCCGGGCGTGCACGCAGCGTTCCTTTTCAACGAGAGAACCCCTCAGCCTTCGCTTGGCAAGTACTGCGAGACGTACCCTTCGATTACTTTTCGTTGATGCTTTGCTCGCGAGTACCGTCCACCGATCTTTCAGAGGCTCAGCGGCAGGAAATACAGCAAAAGGTCGCTCTCTTCTCGGCATAGGCTCCAGCCCGCTTGAGGACCTGGAGGATGGTCCGCATCACGCCTCCTCCGCCAATTCGGGTTCGGTGACTGTCTCCGCCTCGCCCTCCGTCATCGGTGGTTCGAGAGCGGTGTAAAGGCAATGACGATACAAGCGTATCTTCGGAGGCGGCGCCTACCCGAATCGTAGAGATGGGCGGGCAAGATTTGCTCGTCAATAATAGGGTGAATCTGAGGGATCGAAAACCCCAGCAGCGACCCTCGCCGGCCGCATCGGCTTGCGGGGACCTGCAGAAGTTTTCGAGAAAGTATCCCAAACGCGAACGCCCCCTAGAGAAGAAGGTGCATCATTCACCGCATCTTATTGTTTTTATTGAGCTTAGTGGTGACCCGGGCAGGAGTCCAACCTGCGACCTTCGCCTTAGGAGTGCGCCGCTCTATGCAACTGAGCTACCGGGCCACTTCCCTCCAGTCTAACCCGGCCCCCACTACCCGCTGCGGTAAACTTAAAGGTAGAGAGTCCAATGCCTGAAATCCACCGCCGCAAAGCTGTAACCGTCAATGTTGGAGGCGTCCGTGTAGGTTCCGACGCGCCCGTCGTCGTGCAGTCGATGACCAACACTGACACCGCCGACATCGAATCCACCGTCCAGCAGATCGCCGCCCTGGCGCGCGCCGGGTCTGAGATGGTCCGCATCACCGTTAATAATGACGACGCGGCCAAGGCTGTTCCCTATATTGTGGAAGGCATTCACAACAAAGGCTGGAATACGCCCATCATCGGCGATTTCCACTACAACGGCCATATCCTGCTGACGAAGTACCCCGCCTGCGCTCAGGCGCTCTCCAAGTACCGCATCAACCCCGGCAATGTTTCCATTGGCCGGAAGGACGACGATAACTTCCGCACTATGGTGGAATGCGCCGTCAAGAACCAGAAGCCCGTCCGTATCGGCGTGAACTGGGGCTCGCTCGACCAGGCCTTGCTGACCCGGATGATGGACGAGAACTCCAAGTCTGCCACTCCACTCGACGCCCGCGACGTCATGATGGAGGCCATGGTCGTCTCCGCCGTTGACAACGCCGCTGCCGCCGAGCGCTATGGTCTTCGCCGCGACCAGATCGTGCTCTCCGCCAAGGTCTCGAATGTCCGCGACCTGATCGACGTCTACTCTGAGCTCGCCCGCCGCTGTGACCATGCTCTGCACCTTGGCCTCACCGAAGCCGGTATGGGCATGAAGGGCACTGTCGCCTCCGCCGCCGGTCTGGCTCCCCTGCTTCTGGCCGGTATCGGCGACACCATCCGCGTCTCGCTCACTCCTACACCCGGCGGCGACCGCAGCGAAGAGGTCCGCTGCGCCCAGCAGGTGCTGCAGTCCCTGAACATTCGCAGCTTCATGCCCCAGGTGACAAGCTGCCCCGGCTGCGGGCGCACCACCAGCACCTACTTCCAGGAGCTGGCACAGCAGGTGCAGAACTACCTCACCGCCTCCATGCCCGACTGGAAGAAGATCTACCCTGGCGTTGAAGAGATGAAGCTGGCCGTCATGGGCTGCATCGTCAACGGTCCGGGTGAGTCGAAGCACGCCAACATCGGCATCTCGCTTCCCGGCACCTTTGAGGAGCCTAAGGCTCCCGTGTATGTCGACGGCAAGCTCTTCACAACGCTTAAGGGCGACCACATCGTGCAGGAGTTCCAGGTCATCCTCGATAACTACGTGAAGCAGCGTTACGGCAACCAGCCCCATGTCGAACTGGTCAACGCGTAACTCCTGAATCTCCGTCCTTCCCTGAAAAGACCGGCATCCGCCGGTCTTTTTGCTTTGCATGCCGCACAAACTCCGCTACCCTCGTTCCACACAAATTATGCGCACGTATCCTGCTCTGGCCTTCATCGTGCTCACAGTGTCTGCAGCTTCACAGACACCAACCATTCGCACCGGCACTCAGATCGTTATCGTCGATGTCGCCGTGACCGACTCGCGCGGTAATCCCATCCACGATCTCAAAGCCTCCGACTTTACGCTGACGGAAAACGGTGTCGCACAATCCATCGCTCGCTTTGAAGAGCACACGGCACCTTCCGTAGCAGCCCCCGTAAAGCTGGGACCGTCGTTCAAGATGGATGCCGGAATCTTTACCAATTACACCCCCGCTCCGACCGACCGGCCTCTGAATGTGGTGCTGCTGGATACATTGAACACACCGCTCAAAGACCAGGCCTACGTCCGCAACCAGATGATGGAGTTCCTGAAGACCATGCAGCCGGGCGCGAATATCGCAATCTTCGGCCTGACCTCACATCTGATCCTGCTGCAGGGTTTTACGTCTGATCCCTCCGTGCTGCGTGCGGCGCTCGAGCACAAGAAGAGCAACCCGAAGAACTCTCCCCTTCTTCCCGAGCCGATCGGTAGCGACACGATCTCAGACCAGGCCGCCCTCACCGGGGCCAGTGCGGAGACACTCGCAAACCTGCAGCAGTTCGAAGACAACATCACCGCGATCCAAAACCAGATGCGTGTTCTATACACGATGGACGCGATGAATCAGCTTGGCCGCTATCTCTCCGCGTTTCCCGGACGCAAAAACCTGATCTGGTTTTCGGGGTCATTCCCGCTCAGCGTCCTGCCGGATGGCGATAACCCCAACACCATGCAGTTCTCTTCGGATAAGGAGTTCCAGGACACGACGAACCTGCTTACCCGCAGCCAGGTCGCTGTCTACCCGGTCGATGCACGAGGCCTCTTTGCGCCACCGATGTATGACGCGTCAAACTCAGGTGCACGCTATGCCCGCAACCCTCGCGGGTTCGCGCAGGACCTCGCGAAATTTTCCGCGCAGACTGCCGACGAACACGCCACGATGCTGCAAATGGCCGAGGCGACGGGAGGCAAGGCTTTTCTCAATACGAACAATCTGCACTCGGCGGTGCAGAAGGCCATCGACTCCGGCTCAAACTTTTATACCCTGATCTACACTCCCTCAAACAAAGACTGGAATAGCAGATATCGCAAGATCGTCGTGCACTCTGACATACAGAACGTGCAGCTTACCTATCGCCGTGGTTACTATGCATATCCGCCGCAGGAATCGATGGCGGCGACGAACTCCCAAACCACTGCGCCGGGCTACGATGCCATGCGTGCTGCCATGCAACGCGGTGGACCGCAACCGACCGAGATTCTCTTCAAAGCACAGGTCCTCTCGGCTGCAACGCTGACCGATACCGCAGAACCCAGTACCAGCACCGCACCTGCGTTGAAAGGCCCGTTCCGGAAGTACACCATCAACTATGTAGCGCTTCCGGGCGACATCTCGTCTCCGATCGGAAAAGACGGGAACCACATCCTTGGGCTGCAGTTCGTTGTCGTCGCTTATGACCGGGATGGCAAGCCCCTGGCCTCCACAAGCAGTCCRCTCACCATCTCTCTGAAGCCCGACAACTATAAGATCATGATGCAGCAGGGGGTACAGTTCTCTGAGAACATCAGCGTTCCTGCAAAAGGAGAGGTCTTCCTGAGGATTGGCATTCACGATCTGTTGAGTAACAAGGTCGGTGCCGTGGAGCTTCCAACCAATGCGGTGCCATCACCAAAGCCATAAATTACTGCGGGACTAGAGCATTTTCCCTATGGKTGGAATGTAGGGATTCCGCATCTATGGGCGTTTTCCGCAATGAAAGCGCCGCTGCACGGCCCTCACGGGATACCGAGCAACAGGGGAAATGCTCTAAGACGGTTTGATCGCCTCTTCCAGACGATCGAGAAACGGCCACTGTGCTTCGCGTAGATACTCTTTGGCGTTCTCAAGATTGAACCAGCGGCCTTCATCAACTTCGGGGATTTCGATCTTCTTTCCTGACCGTGGCGGCCACTCCACCATGCAGGTATTGCTGACCAGCGTGTCCGCCTCGAAATCTCCGCGAAAGGCCCACGCCTCAACCTTCTTTCCGCTCTTCTGGCGGATGGACCCGAGCGGAAGAAACGGCGCTTCGGCCTCGAATCCAGTCTCTTCTCGAAATTCCCGAACTGCGGCTGCCAGAGGCTCTTCCCCGTCAAGGAATTCTCCCTTGGGAACAGTCCAGTGACCGGCCTGCTTCTTACTCCAGAAGGGTCCGCCAGGGTGCACCAGAAACACCTCCAGGACCGCATGCTGCAAACGGTACATCAGTAGCCCGGCACTCTGCTTCTCAGCCATCGCACTATGGTTTCGTCTTTGATACCCTCTTTGCAACTCCTCATGTCCGAAATATTGAGCAACGCCCAGACCGCCGTTTCGTATATCCGCTCCAAGACATCCCTGGAACCCAAGCTCGCCATCATCCTCGGCTCCGGCCTCGGCAGCTTCGCCTCACAGGTGGCCGATGCGGTCACGATTCCCTATGCTGAGATTCCGAACTTCCCGCAGTCAACCGTTGCGGGACACAGTGGCAAGCTGGTGCTGGGCACCATCGATGGAGTCCCCGTCGCCGTCATGCAGGGTCGCGTCCATGCCTACGAGGGATACACCATGGCGCAGGTCACCTTCCCCACGCGAGTACTCGGCTTGCTTAGTGTCAAAAAGCTGATCGTTACCAATGCCGCCGGCGGCATCAACACGCGCTATGGCCAGGGAGCCATCGTCGCCCTCTCTGACCACATCAATCTCTCCGGAACCAACGCGGCTCTCGGCCCCAATATCGACGCGCTAGGCCCGCGCTTCTTCGATATGTCCGCAGCCTACTCGCCTGCGCTGCGTAAGCTCGCCATCCATGAGGCTGCCAAACAGGGTTGGACGCTTAACGAAGGCGTCTACCTCGCTGTCCTTGGACCCAGCTATGAGACACCGGCGGAGATCCGCGCCTTCCGCACTCTGGGAGCGGATCTTGTCGGCATGTCGACCGTGCACGAGGTCATCATCGCCCGCCACATGGGCATTGAGGTCCTGGGCCTCTCCGTGGTGACCAACATGGCGGCGGGAGTGCTCGACCAGCCCATCAATCACGAAGAGGTCATGGAAATCGGCAAGCGCATCGAGGGTCAGTTCACGGCACTTCTTACCGCTCTGGTGCCGCAGATCTAATGATGTTCAAGCCACTCGTCATTGCAATTGCCGGTTGTTCGGGTTCGGGCAAGACCACCCTCGCGCGCGAGCTCTGTACCCAGCTCGAAGCTACGCTCTTCGCGCTCGATCTCTACTATCGCGATCTCTCGCACCTGCCGTTCGAGGCCCGCGACAAGACGAACTTCGACCACCCGGATTCGCTTGAGG
>NZ_JBFRCY010000049.1:0-10789 GCF_052113305.1 Terriglobus sp. YAF25 | reverse complement strand
GGCCAGAGGGACGTTCGGAAGAACGTTCGGAGGGAGCTGCTTGCGTTGTCGTAATCTCGTCAGCCATTGCTGATTATCCTTTCGATGGTTATGGCGGCTTGTCGCCCCAGGTCTGCGAGGAGACCTCCGGACCGGCTATGCCGGGAAGCGATCAGGACCGCATTCTTCGTTGTTCGTACTCAGAAAAACCGGCTTAGGCGGTAGCAGCCTCGGGCTCAGCAGCAACGGCAGGAGCGGCAACGGCAGGAGCGGCAACAACAGCCGGAGCCTCGGGGCTCGTCGGGCTCGGCATCGGGCTCTGCGCCGAGCGCTTGACCTTGGTGTCGCGGATCGCCTTGACCTTGGCGAGGCGCTTGTCTTCCTCGTCCGTACGGACAGTGATGAACTTGATGACCTGCTCGGTAACGCGGAGACGGCGCTCCAGCTCGGCGATCAGCTTTCCATCGGCGGCGACGTTCATCAGAATGTACAGGCCATCCTGGAACTTGCGGACGACGTACGCCAGACGGCGGCGGCCCATCTTCTCCACGGACTTCACCTCGCCGCCGTTGCTGGTGACGGTGCCGGAGAAGCCTTCGATCAGCTTGTCCAGGTCCTCTTCCTGCACGTCAGGACGGACGATAAACATGACTTCGTAAGTGCGATTCATTCGGTTCTTCTTTCTGCCCGGTTTTGCCGGGCACCGCCGTTTAAGGCGGTATGGAAATTAGGTACTTCGTTTACTGCCAGGCTGCGTCGCCGCTGCCTGCCTTACTTGGGTACTGCATTGAACTTGCTCATCGCGGGGCCGACACCTTCTGTCAGCACCGCCTCGACCGCCAGCTTCACACGATCGAGTACTTCATCCAGCGCGGTGAGCTCGGCCTTTTTCATGGGCGCGAGCAGGTAGTTCGAACCACCGGCCCTGATCTCGCGGCCGTCGGCGGCAGGCGGTTTGCCTACCCCGATCCGGATACGAATCCAATCTTCTGTCCCGAGCACCCCGGTGATGGACTTCACCCCGTTGTGCCCGTTGGCGCTGCCCCGTTCGCGAATGCGGATGGTGCCCAGCGGAAGCGCCAGCTCGTCATACAACACAATCACGTCCTTCGACGGATCGATGCCGAGCTCCTGAACCAGAGCAGCTACGGAAAGCCCGCTCAGGTTCATAAAGGTCTCAGGCTTCGCCAGCAGAACTTCCTGTCCTGCCAGAATCGCCTTGCCGGTGAGCGCTTTTCCYCTCCGGTTGGCCACCACCGCTCCCGCGTCGTCCGCGATACGGTCAATGGCCAGAAACCCCGCGTTATGCGGCGTGAACTGATATTCGATTCCTGGATTTCCAAGTCCGACAATCAGCTTCACGTTCCAAATCCCTTACAGATCCCGCAGCGGCTGCCAGGCTGCGCTCCGGCAGCCGCCGTCAGGCAGTTACTTCTTGGCAGAGTCAGCTGCAGGAGCAGCTTCCTTGCCCTTCTTGGCTACTTCCGGTTCGGCCGCGGCAACAGCTTCCACTGGAGCCTCTTCCTTCACGATGGTGACGTGAGCCACAACAGCACCCTCGTCCACCAGGAACTTGACCTGGCCGGCGTGCGGAAGGTCAGAGACGTGGACCGCCTGGTGCAGGCCGAGGTTGCTGACATCGACATCGATGTGCGAGGGGATATCGCCCGGAAGGCACTCGATCTCGACCTCACGCAGGATGTGGTCCAGAATGCCGCCCTGATTCTTCACGCCGGTGGCCGTACCAATCAGCATGACCGGAACGCTGACGCGGATAGCCTTGTCCATGGCAATACGCTTCAGGTCGATGTGCAGCAGCTTGCCCTTGATGGGCTCGTACTGCCAGTCAACAATCATGGCCTTGATAGGAGCGGCCGATCCGACGGTGAGGTCGAAGATCGTGTTGTGACCGGACTCGGAGTGCAGAATGCGGGTGATGACCTTCGGATCGACGGCGATAGCCTGCGAATCCTGTCCGGCGCCGTACACCACAGCCGGAATCTGACCGGCGACGCGTACGCGGCGAGCCGCATTCTTGTTGAACTTCCCTTCGCGAACAGCTGCGAGAACGACTTCAGACATTGTGTTTTCCTTTCGGGCACCGCCGGCTTGCTGCATATAACTCGCCAACCGCTCCCTTTGCGGCTCATCACCGCGGTTAAGTTGAACTGCAACTACAAACTGCTAAGAGAACAGCGAACTGACGCTGGTCTCCATGTGAATACTCTCGATGGCGCGTCCCAGCAGACCGGCGATCGAAAGAACCTTAATCTTGTCTCCCAGCTTCTGAGCTGCCTCATTCAGCGGGATGGTGTTGGTGACGACCACCTGCTTCAGGCGGCTGGTCGCGATACGCTCAGAAGCAGGGCCCGAGAGGACAGCATGCGAAGCGCAGGCGTAGACATCAGCAGCTCCCTGCTCCAGAAGAGCTTCAGCTGTCTTTACCAGCGTTCCGGCGGTGTCGATGATGTCGTCGAGCACCAGGCAGGTCCGGCCCTTCACATCGCCGATCACGTTCATGACCTCGGTGACATTGATATCGGTACGGCGCTTATCGACGATGGCCAGCGGAGCATTGATCTTCTGCGCGAAGAAACGGGCGCGCTCCACACCGCCGGCATCAGGCGAAACCACCGTCAGGTTGGGCAGATTCATCTCACGGAAGTGCGAGACCAGAACCGGCGAAGCGAACAGATGATCGACCGGAATATTGAAGAAGCCCTGAATCTGCGCCGCATGCAGATCGACCAGCAGAGCGCGGTTCGCTCCCGCGGTCTGCAGCAGGTCGGCAACCAGCTTGGAGCTGATGGCCACACGCGGACGATCCTTGCGGTCCTGGCGGGCATAACCGTAGTACGGAATCACCACAGTGATCCGGCCGGCGGAAGCGCGCTTCAGAGCATCGATCATGATGAGCAGCTCGACCAGGTGCTGATCGACCGGAAAGCTGGTGGGCTGTACCAGGAAGACATCGGCGCCGCGCACATTCTCAAGAAGCTGGAAGTGAATCTCACCATCCGAGAAGCGCTGTAGACGCGTCTCGCCCATCGCGACTCCCAGAAACTTGCATACCTCTTCACACAACGGCTTGTTGGCAGAACCACAAAAAATCTTGAAACGCTTGTCGTCGGCGATGCGGGAGGCCCGCTTACGCTCCGCGGGTTTCACCGCGGGGGATGGCATGCTGTGTAGTTCGCTCTGCGAGAGGGTGGCGTCGGTCATGCTTCGTGGCTTCCTTCCGGGCAGGTTTGCCCTTTGAGGTGCTGCGTCCGTCCGATCTGGTCATACAGCGAGCCATGTTCGGCACACTGCGCTTCACGTATGCCCGTTGGCATACGGCATATTTTGGCTGGGCGACTAGGATTCGAACCTAGACAAAGTGCTCCAAAGGCACTTGACCTACCATTAGTCGATCGCCCATCTACTGCGGCCTATACAAATATCGTGGCCCAGTACTCGCTCCGAGGCAAGGTGCGTGTTTGTCGCGCCTCACATCCAAGCGAACGAACTCTCTGCTGTGCGGCTTGCGCGGCCTCTTCTGTACGGTACAAACCGAACAGAGAAGAACCAGAGCCGGACAGGGCCGAGTATAAAGAACCTTCTTCTAACGCAGATTTGAGCGCACGCAGCGATGGCTGCTGGGGAAAGACGACTGTTTCAAAGTCGTTCTCAAGCCCGGTGCGGACAAGCGCGAGAAGAGGCTCCTCGGCCAGGTCTCCAGCCTTGCCGGAGACACCAGGTTGGCCGGCGAATGCCATAGCAACACGCCGACGAAACTCCCCTAGTCTATCGTTTTCAGCATTTTGGGTCAATCTTATATCCCAGTCACGGAAGGCCTGCGGCGTCGACACTCCCACCTCGGGAAACGCTGTAACCATATGAAACGAAGGGAGATCCGGTAACGGAAAGGTCTCCTCGCCACGCTCGATGCCGAGCATCGTTCCGCCGATGAGGAACATCGGGACGTCAGAACCCACCTTCGCGGCCAGAGCCAGCTGGGCATTGGAGGTCAGCCGGTGGCCAAGCTCGGCCTCCAGAGCCAGAATGGCGGCGGCGGCGTTAGCCGACCCCGCGCCGATCCCTCCCTGCACCGGCAGGCGCTTGTCGATCACGATCTCTACTGTGGCTTTGGTCTCCAGAGCATCCAGAGCCATGACCACGGCCTTATAGGCCGTATTGCGTTCGTCGCAGGGAACGCCAGGGTGCTGGCAGCGGRGTGTGATGCGGGTCTCATCGGCCGTCGTCGCCGTTACGGTCACCAGGTCATGGAGCTCGATGGTCTGGTAAATGGTCGCCAGATGGTGGTAGCCGTCCGGGCGCGGCGGGCCAATGTGCAGGCCGAGATTGATCTTGGAGTAGGAGCGAACTGTGGTCATGCCCGGGTTCGATTGTACGTGGATGAGATTTCGGCGACCGCGCAGATTACGATTGGCAGTCAACATCTGTTATTTCGGGTGCCAGACCCTGCACGGCTCTCCAGGCAGCGTGAACTGCAATTGATTGATGGGGAGATCTGTCTGCTCCGTCGAGAAGGTCACTTCGGGCGTGTAAGCGTTGCCGATCATCTGTCCCCGGTCACATTCCACTTGTGCGATCGCACGGTACTCGAAACCCACTGGAACCGATATCGCGCCATCCTTGTCAGGGTGAAGAGCCTCGCTCCCCACAACACCACTCCCAGGAAAGCGTGTGTTGTTGAGGAGCAGATACGCTTCGGGCTCCGGGCTGCCATTAGACCACGAGACAGACACCGGTACTCTGGTGAGCTGCAGCTTTGAAAGCTTGATCGGCGGCAGGCTCAAATGTTGAGCCTCGCTTAGATCAAGTATCTCCGCATGGGCCTCGTCTGAAGAGTCCGGGTAGTACCGCGGTAGAAACGGAAGTTTAGAGCTCGGTGGAGAGTTCCATGGAATCGCCAGGAAGAATAGGCCTGTGTTTTCAGGTCGCAAGATGTACTCACCATCACTGTTGGTCCATTCCCTCACAGTCCGGATTGCCTGGAGACTACGATCTTCGAGAAGTGGAACAAGGTCGACCYCAATCCACTGAACGGGAATACCAAGTTCGTCAACGACCTTTCCCTTGAGAATGACACTGTGACGGTCATACTCCTCTTGCCTTCGTTGATCCATCGCTTTTGTATATAGGCAAGCTCCGGCCACGCCGACGCAATAAATAACAGCACTAAGAGCGAAAGTACGTTTCGTTCGTGCACTTGCAAGCCTTTTCTGCGTCTGGCCACTTTGCCCTCGCGCGAGCCTGAAGGCTGCCAGACCGAACGAAACGATCAACACAATAGACCATAGATATCCGAACAACACTCCGAAGCTAAAGAAGAACCAGAAGATGTTCGGGCGCGTCTCGGACGAAAGGCTCCGATAAAAAACGACCTCCCTCCAAAGACACCATGTAAGCAGCCCGACGAGTGCCGCCAATGCAGCAATCATGAAGGCGAACCATGTTCGGCGACGTCCGTAAGAACCTACACCGAGGAGGCCAAAATCAAAGCGCGTCCCCACAAACCACCACCACCACAAAATGCAGGGGAGCGCGACTGCGTCATGGAAGTAACCCGGAGCCCCAGTCCAGGTGTTTGATAGTACCTGTGCTATCGCAATTGGTGGAACGTTAAGTGCCGTTAGAACGAAGGACGGCGCCTCACAGGGCCAGAAGGGACGGCCGGCGTCATATCCGATACACTCCAACTTTGCGTGCATATCCCAAGCCATCAGCGCGATCGCGATGATTCCGAAGACAAGCGGTAATAACGCTCTATAAGAAGTCTTGTGCACCTGGGCTTAGACACCAACGGAACCCAAAATGATTCCGCGATGAGTCAATTGCGCCGGTGTCGAAAAGAACGAGCAATATTCCTTCCGAGTTGAAACTGTCGGCGATAACAATGCTGCGAGGGAAGGATTGCTCCTTCCCTCGCAGGTTCGCTGTCCACTCACTGCGGATAGACGCCCACCTCGCGCAGGTTGATCTCGACGCCCGGAATACTCCGAACGTTCACGCGCAGATAGCGCGCCGAGACAGCATTGAAGAGGAAGGTGCGTACGGAACCGGGGAGCCCGACGCTCCGGATATCGGAGAAGTTCACTCCGTCATCCGAAGACTGGAGCCGGATAGGCTGAAGCAACCCCAACAGCGTCGATGGATTCACGACAACCCGCTGGAAGCTGGTTGAGCTGCCCAGGTCCACCGTCAACCATTCCTCTGAACTGCCGCCTGCCTTCCAGCCGGTAAAGGCCAAACCGTCGACGGCATTTGCCGGGTCAGAGCCGGTCGCCGTCGAAGAGACCGTTACCGGCCGGCTGAGCGCCAGATCGATTGCGGACGTCGGATTGAAGAAATCCGGCGGCGCCGCTCCGTTGGTGTTCTGCTGACTGAGGTTGTTCTTGTTCCCCGCCAGGACCGTCTGCGAGAGATAGTTCTCGACACTTCCTGGGAACTGCGTGTCGAACAGAATGGCATTCCCGCCATTGTTGGTAGCGACATTGTTGAAGAAGAAGGTGTGCGCCGACTCGGCAACGCCGCCAGCGGCGGTTGCGATGGAGCCGATGCGCAGGCCGTTATTGACGACATCGTTCACATTGCTGAAGGCGACATTGCCATCCGTTACTGCGCGCGTTGAGCTGGCGGTGGCATTGTTATACACCCCGATTCCGTGACCGGTAGGCGAAGCGTAATCACGAGTCGTGGTGTAGTTGCCATAGATCTTGTTGAAGGAGTCAGACTGCTCGATAAAGACTCCATAGCGAACGTTGTCGATGTTGCTGTTGTCGATCGCGAAACTGTTGGAGGTGGCAGCGTCCAGGTCGACTCCATCCATGTTGCAGTTGCTCACCTTGTTTTCCATCACCACGTAGTGCGCATTCGAATGCTCGGTCCAGATGCAGCGTCCACCGCTCATGTTGACCGTGTTGCGATAGAGGATGTTGTAGCCTCCGCCGCGCTGCAACTGGATCATGCCGCCGCTGGTACGCACCGTCGGGACGCCGCCGTTGATCACCGTGACGTGATCGATGTTTGCATTCGTGCTTGAGGGAAAGAAGATTCCGGTGATCTTACCCTGACCGTTCATATCGATCGTGCCGCCGGAGATCGAGACGAACGACGCGGGATTGGTGGCCGCAATGACCTGAGCGGGTTTCGAGGTTACGTTGATGGTGCCGTTGAGCAGAACCGCAGTATTGGAGCTGAGCGTGAGAGGCGAGGTTCCGTCCATGGTAAACGTCCCATTCATGTGCAGGACGATATAGCTTCCTGGGTTCGCCGCGAGCGCCGCGTTGTAGGCTGTCTGCACATCGTTAAGGTTTCCACCATTGACCGTAATGTCGGCACGGCTGATGCCGTTGAGGACTGGGTCGTTGTGCTGGTTATCGATGGTAGGCGGATAGAAGTAGGTGCTCGCCGGCGCGTTCAGCGGAGCTCCATGAGCAACGACATAATTCGCCGAGGAGCGGTCGGTGAGATCGTTCTGGTTGGCAAGCACGTTGTCAAAGATGAAGTTGCCGGTGCCGTCGAAGTCGATGCCGCTCACTCCGTTATGACGAATCACATTGCGCATGATCGAGGTCGCGGAGCTGAGGGATGCCAGCTGCACGCCCGACTGAGAGTTATCGCTCAGATCGTTATCCGAGATGAGATTGTTGTTGGCGTCAGCAAAGACACCAATCCTGTTTCCGCTGATCTCGTTGTTGGTCACGGACGAGTGAGCTCCACTCAACTGCACGCCGGTTCCTCTGTTGGCGTGAACGAAGTTGTCCAGCAACAGCGCCTGGGTAATGTTCTCGACCGTAATACCGTTAGCCGCCGATCCGGCGATATCACAGCGGGTGATGGCCGACCCACTATCGAAGACCGTATTGCCAATGCCGGAGAGCACGATGGCATCGCGGCCCGTATTGCGGATGGTGACGGAGTCGATATTGACTTTTGTGGAAGCCTCAGCATCGATGCCGGAGAGGTTGGCGAAGTTCCCTTCGAGCACGCCGCCAGCGATTGCAACCTTGCTCTGACCCGTAATGGAGATCAGGCTGCTCGCCGTTGCGCCGGGGAATGCCGCGATTGTGCCGTAGAGAACGACAGAGGTTTTCGATGGCAGCACCAGCGGAGCTGAGCGCACCCAATACGTTCCGGTAAGCGTAAGCACAATAGGCGAATCAGGATTGGCAACGCGCGCAGCATTGAGCTGTGTCTGCACGGTCGCCAACGGCACAGTGCCGAACTGAAGCTGTACGGCGGTCTCCGATGGGGCTACGACGTAACTGGGGGTCGGCGGAAGGTAAAGGCCGGGATGACGCGGTCCCTGCGCAAGCATCAGGGTTGGGGAAAACAAAAGAACGGCCAGAGCTTTCAGTCCAGTTTTAGCTCCGTGCATAGAACGATACAGCGATGAGGTTTGCATGCATGTCTCCGTTTGGGGTGAAACCGGGGAGGGGAGAGGAACATTGCGAGTGCAAAATGTACACGTATACATTCGCGCGGATGCGCGTGATATCCGAGGCCGCTCTCTGATGTGTATCTCAAAATCGGCGTGAGATCGGCCGCCAGTCACTCTATACATGCACGCAGGGGCCGTGCAAGTTAATTTTCATTGGCTGAAATTGTTATTTATTGGCGATATGCCTATCCCGGTCTTTTCTCCAGGCGGGCTGCAATCTCGATATGCTGTACCCCGTGAATGTTCTTTTCGTTTGCAGCAGAAATAGATTGCGCAGTCCGACTGCAGAGGTCGTGTTCTCAGATCTGCCGGATATAGAAACAGCCTCCGCTGGGACCAGCCCGGATGCCGAGACCGTAGTATCTGCTGACTTGATTGAATGGGCAGACATCATCTTCGCGATGGAGACCGTTCATAAGCGCAGACTGAACGAAAGATTCTCATCACTTATGAGAACGCGGAAGCTCATCGTCCTTGGCATTCCTGACAACTATGAGTACATGGATGAGGGACTGATAGCAGTTCTGCGCCAAAAGGTAACGCTTCACTTGAAATCGCGTACGAAAACTTGAGCGCCACATCCGTCCATTACGCGAGCAAACAAAATCGGCTGCCCGCTTCGGACAGCCGATTCACCTGGATAACAGCAAGAACTATTTCAAACTCTTATTCTTCCCCACACTCAACAGATTCGCCATGATGCGGAAACTTCCCGGAACGCCATCCGGCATCTGGCGGAAGAATGCATACGCCATATACACATACACACCCTTACCGTAGCGGGCATAGATCAGGCCGCCCTTCTGCGGGTCCATCTGGGTATCGTGCATCTCCGTCGGCGCCGTGTACTTCGCATCCCAGCTCTGCAGGAAGCCATGACCGCGCTCTTCCACCCAGCCATCAAAGTCGGCCGTCGTGATCTTATTGGGCCAGTTCAGGACAGGGTCTTTGTCGTCGAGGATGGTCACCTTGCAGTCCTCTTCCACCACACGCTCCCCTTCCCCGCCCAGCGTGATGGGATACGGACCGAAGTTATGGTCGTATTCGTTGGTCTGGTACTGCGAGATCACCACGCCACCCTGCTGTACGTAGTCGAGCAGGCGATTGTTGAAGGTACGCAGTTCCGGCCGGGCCGCATAGGAACGGATGCCCAGCAGAATGACGTCGTAGGCCGAGAGATCGGTCTTGGCGATGTCCTGCGGGGAAAGAAATGTGGGATGGATGCCGAAGTCCGCCAGCGTCTGCGGCACCTCATCGCCAGTGCCGGTCACATACCCCACCTTGAGGCCGGGCGCAATCTTCACATCCGTGCCCGTCGTCCGATATGCCGCATCGCGATACGACGGATACGGGCGAAGCCCCGTATACCCGGTCGTGACGTAACCATCCGTATATTGCTTGCCGTTATAGGTTGCGACCGCGGTAAGCGTATACGCTTTTGTCTCAACCGACTTCGGCGTCACCTGGAAGCTGATGCTCTGCTCATCGCCGTCGCGCATGGCGCTGAAGCTGGCTTTCGCTGGTGAGGAGGTCCAGCCCGCAGGCAGGTTGAGCATCAGCTCTCCCTTCGCCGGTCCCTTCACGTTCGAGCGCACGTTCACATTCAACGTAAAGCTGGTAGCCGCCATAGGAACAATACCCGCATGCGGCGAGACCGTAACCGAAATCGCGGGAGCAATCAGCAGTGGCTCATAGACAGTGCCGTAGCCGAGGTAGCGATGCTGCGTCTGCACCGTCGCCGCGACCGGGAAGGTGACGCCGTCGTACTGCACGTGAATCACAGCGCTGAGCGGATACGGTTCGATCGGCATCGCGAGCGCGGCTGGATTCTGCACATCGTAGACAGTCTGCTCCAGGCTGCTGCGCGTGAAGTATGGTTTGGTGTAGGGCTCAGTCTCCGGCACCTGAATGCTGATGGGACGGTCAATGACCTTTCCGCCTGCGAGCTTCTCCAGCTCCGCGGCCCCCTCACCAATCTCCCGCACCGTCTTACCGTCATAGATATTGAGCGGCGCAACATGCACCGCAACCTCCTGCGAGCCCATGTTGGCGACGTGCAGATTTACCTGCACCGTCTGCCCGGGAAGGGCTGTCTGCGACAAGTCCGAAGGACCGGCAGGGCCACCCGGGCCTGCGGGACCAGTCGCCGGCGGACGGCCGGTGAACGCTGTAAGCGAGATACCGAGCGCGGCTGCCAGCGTGGTCTGGAACTGCTGCTGCTTCACCCGCAGCTCGTGCTTCATGTTGTACGCGGCTTCTTCGGGAAGCTTTGCCGCATCCAGATCGGCAAGCAGCTTGTTCGTTTGCTCCAACCCCTTGGCAAGCATAGGCACTACCTTGCCGGGATCGGCCGGGTCGAAG
>NZ_JBFRCY010000048.1:0-11853 GCF_052113305.1 Terriglobus sp. YAF25 | reverse complement strand
GTGTCGCTCAGCGTTCCCGACCCGAATCACATCAACAGTTTTCTGAATTTCCGGGTCGCAGATATTCAGGCGTGTTATCAGTTATGGAAGAGTCGAGGCGCGGAGTTCATCACGGCGCCAATCCCCAAGTACGGTGAGATCCGCTGCTACATCCGTGATCCTGACGGTTATATCATCGAGGTCGGACAGAGCACCGACCAGACGTACGGTTGACGCTCGGTCCGAAAAAGCATTCTCATGGCCCGGGCGAGTTGTTGACCACTCGTCAGCTATATAGAGGGAAACACTGTCTGGTTCGGTACCGGCAAAAGAGGCTTCGGCTCTGCGATCTCGTGCGCGACGTCAACGACTGCACGAGATCGCCAATCTACTCGCGGCCGGACGAGAACGCTTATCGGAGCGCTTACCTGAACCGACTTCACGGGACCAATCTCCGCAGTTCCCGATAAGGCCGCTTTCCGGTGGTCACTGCGGCAACGCCTGATCACGGTGAGTCTGTCCGGAATCAGCGACCGCTGCCTGGTTGCGGCGGTCCAATACGGCGAAGAGCGCTGTGCGCAAAGACATATAGATCCAGCCGAGGAAGAAGGCCATTACCACGGCAGAACTCAAGATGAGGACATGGCGAACGTCTGGCGGAAAGCCAGATGCGAATACAAGCGCCAGCCCGATGAAGTAGGCCGCCACGATGTGCAGCGGAGTCCACTCCATGAAAGAAAGACCGGCGGCTACGACAAACACCATGAACGGAAACGTGGCAAGACCGAGCAACGGCGTAAGGTGTGGCGCGAGGATGAGGAAGATGGCACCGAGCACGATGCCCACAATCATCTGAAACAGGCCCTTGCCGGACTTTCGCGGCTCCGCGCCGAAGAGAAAGTAACAGGCCCAGCAAATAAATACGGCCCAAGTGGGAATGTTGAGCACCTGCGGTGTGGTTAGCCAAGTGGCAAGACCGGCAAGGCTGCCAATCAGGAGTGCGTTTCCAATCTTCTTCATGGACATGTCGTTCCCTTGAAAATTCACTAATCAGCGGTGAGGTGGCATCACGTCGAGGCGAGAACACCGAGTTCCTATATTTCAGGCTGCAGCCGACTGCATTTGTTCGAGTGGCGTAATAATACCCATCGGAGTGGAAGCGAACAAGTGGCGTCTGCAGCGGACGCGGCATGGCACTCTGCGACCGAGGTCAACGCCGGATTCTTACCAGCTTTCCCCATTCAGCAAGCGAAAGACTCTGACTTGACCTGCACTGCCTTATAGGAAGGGAACAGTCCGATAGCTTAGATCGCTGTCGCAAATGCGCGTTTCCGGGGATTAAGACCACGCCCGAGTTGAATGAGTGATTTGCCCTGTTATCAAGAATCGAAAGCGTGAGGCCGCTTGGATTTTGCTGCGCGGTGCTTGAGGCATGCCCGCGGAGGCCGTGTCTTGTGGGACGCGGTCTATTCGAGCGGACGTGAGCCTGCGATGAGTATGTCTACCAGTCTCCTGCCGCTCTGCTGCCAGTCGGCGTCGGAGCCCACATGGGAGGCGCCGATCAGCGCTCGAAGCAGGTCGTACGCATCCAGATCTCTGCGCAGATCACCACTCTTCTTGGCGCGCTTCACTAACTCACCGATCGCACCCCGAATCATGGTGCGTGACCCCTCATGGAGCCTGGACGGGCCGCCGGCAATGGTATTGAGAGCGGGTGCAATGATGTGCTTTGCTGCGATGTAATCGACCAGCAGCAGCATCCAGGCTCGAAGCGCTTCGAGTGGAGACATGGTCTCGGCGAAGCGGCTCGCGGCTGTCGCGAGTTTCTCCACCTCCGCTCGGTAAACACTTTCGATCAGCTCATCGCGCGTAGGGAAATGGCGATATAAGGTGCCAATTCCAACGTCCGCCTGCTTCGCGATTTCTTCCAGGCTGGTGTTGGCGCCTTCGCTGGTAAAGGCAACCTTCGCGATTTCAAGAATGCGCTCGTGATTGCGCAAAGCGTCTGCGCGCGGTTTCCGGTCGGTCGTCAAATGGTTCTTCGTCATCTTCAAAATTAATGCATCCGGAGGCTACCTCCGGATATCTATTTGTTCGGAGGCTGCCTCCGTTTTAGTGGAGGTCGCATCCTTTCGTCAATCAAGCTCGCATGAGATCAAGGAGAAACATATGCGTGTATTCGTTACTGGCGCTACCGGATTCATCGGTTCCGCCGTCGTAAAAGAACTCGTCGGCGCAGGCCATCCCGTACTTGGACTGACGCGGTCGGACGTTGGTGCAAAGTCGCTTGAAGCCGCTGGCGCCGAGCCCCATCGAGGCGATCTGGAGGACCTGGAGAGTCTGCGCACCGGAGCAGCCGCAACCGATGCCGTCATCCACACCGCCTTCCAGCATGACTGGTCAAAGTTTGCGGAGAGCTGCGAGTTGGACAAGCGCGCCATCGAGACCATCGGCGCTGTGCTCCAGGGATCGAGCCGTCCGTTCATCGTTAGCTCTGGCGTGGGAGTGGCTCAGGGCCGCGCTGCCACAGAGGACGATCCGCCGCTATCTTCTCCATCCCTTCCTCGTGTATCCGAGGTGACGGCTGTCGCACTGATGGATCGTGGAATCCACGCAATTGTGATGCGCTTGCCGCAGGTCCACGACACCGTAAAGCAGGGCCTCGTCACTCCCCTGATTGCGGTGGCGCGTGCGAGGGGTGTCTCGGCGTACATCGGCGACGGTCAAAACCGCTGGCCGGCCGCGCAGGTTTCGGATGTCGCACGGCTCTACCGGCTCGCGTTGGAGAAAGGCACTGCGGGAGCCCGCTACCACGCAGTCGCAGAAGAGGGAGTGACGCTCAAAGACATTGCCACGGCTATCGGCCGTGGCTTGAATGCACCCGTCATTTCCATTGCGCAGGAACAGTCCCAGGAACACTTCGGCTTCCTCGGGTTCTTCGCCGGGAGAGATCCTCTGACCTCCAGTGCGCAGACCCGTGCCAAGCTCGGATGGAACCCCACCGGCCCCTCTCTTCTTACCGATCTCGGAAACATGCGTTATTCCGAGGCTTGAACTTAACCCACAATCACGGAGGAATCGAAAATGCAAAAGACATGGTTCATTACCGGCGCCTCGCGCGGGTTCGGCCGCATCTGGGCCGAAGCTGCTCTACAACGAGGCGACCGGGTCACTGCGACCGCCCGCAGACTGGCAGACGTAACCGATCTCGCGGAACGTTTTGGCGACACAGTGTTGCCCCTTGCCCTCGACGTCACCGACTCCGCGCAGGTTGAGCAGGCAGTTCAGCAGGCATACGCGCACTTCGGCCGACTGGACGTTCTTGTCAACAATGCCGGCGCTAGCCTGTTCGCGGCTACTGAAGAAGCGAGCGACGAGCAGATCCGCGGCCTCTTCGACGCCAACTATTTCGGCATGGTCCGAGTGCTCCGAGCGGCTCTGCCTTTACTGCGGAAACAAGGGAGCGGTCACATTCTCGGTGTCTCCAGCGGGCTGGGGATAGCATCATTGCCTATGATCGGCTTCTATGCCGCTACGAAATGGGCTGTCGAAGCGCTTCATGAATCCCTCGCGCCGGAGGTGAAGGCGTTCGGGTTGAAGGTGACCCTTGTTGAACCCGGAGCTTACGCAACCGACTTCGGAAAGTCCTCACAGGTCGCGGATGTTCTGGAACCATACGCGGAATTCCGGCAGCAGTTCCTGAAACAGCTTGCTCATGTTGAACGCGGCGATCCAGAAGCGACGGCAGAAGCAATCCTGAAGCTCGTGGACGCGGAAAATCCTCCGCTGCGACTTGGCCTGGGTAACTCTATTCTGCCCAGGGCCCGTGCCGCATATGCGGAGCGGCTGAAGACATGGGAAGCATGGGAGGACGTGTCGAATGCAGCGATGGGCGAGCCGAAGAAATCAATGGCGGAGTGGATTGAGCAACGGGCCCCTGGAACCCTGGATCAGAATTAAGCACAGGATCTATATCTCCCATTCGCGAGCCAGAGGCAAGGATATCTGAGGGGCGGAACGGTTATCGACATGACCGGGAAAGCCCCCTACCAAGCAGATGTTGCAATTCGCGATGGCCACATACAAGCCATCGGAAAGAACCTGCCTGTCCCGGCAGATGCACGCGTTCTCGATGTATCCGGCAAGTACATTCTGCCTGGATTTATCGACATGCACGCGCATGTGACGTTCCTTCGGACGGGCGCGTTTTCCAGCTATGACCGGGCGACGAGCGAGCAAGTATTAAAGCTCTTGTTGGACTATGGCATCACGACTGTGCGAAACCCTGCTGCTCCAGCCACAGAGGCCGTGAGGTTACGCGAGGACGTAAAGCGCGGATCGTCGTAGGGCCGCGCATTCTGACGGCGGGCGAAATATTAAACGGCAAGCCGTTTTCAACAGAACAGGAGATACGCAACGAGGTCGACAGGCAGGCGGCAGCCGGAGTCGATTACATCAAGGTCTACGCTAAATCAGACCCTAATCAGACTGCTGTTGCAATTGATGAAGCGCATAAACGTGGACTGAAGGTGATTGGACACCTGCAAAATACGGATTGGCCGACAGCTGCAGCAGAGGGAATCGATTTTGTGGCACATGCCGTAAGCTGGTCGGCAAGCGCGCTCCCTCCCGGCAAAAGAGCCGCATATCAAGCGGAGCAGAATAGCGTGGGGCCGATCAAGGCCCGCATCTTCTGGTTGGAATCGGTGGACGTCAATGGACCTGAAATCGGTGCCGTGATAGCAAGCCTAAAGCAACATCACATCTCAGATGACCCGACCCTTATTGCCTATAAGACAAAGTTCGTCCCATCGGAGGAGTATCGGGGAAAGCAGAATGTAAGTCTTGCTCCAGCAGCAATGCAACAGAGTTGGGAGGATGGTGGTTTGACGGCCGACTGGACACCGAGCGATTTTGCACGAATGAGCCGCGCGTGGCCCAGGATGCTGCAGATCGTCGATCGGTACTATCGCGAGGGTGTTCTGCTCACGACGGGCTCAGATCTTCCGAACGAGTGGGTCGTTCCTGGAGTGAGCCTGCATCAGGAGATGGAGCTACTGTCCCAGGCAGGCATACCGAACGAGGCAGTTCTGGCGATGGCGACGCGCAATGCTGCCCTGGCGCTCGGCCTTGAAAAGGAGATTGGCACGGTCGAGACGGGAAAGTGTGCGGATCTGGTGGTACTGCGAGCGAATCCACTCAATGATATCCACAATGCCGAACAGATTCAGTATGTGTTTAGCGCTGGAAGGTTAGTGATGTCGGGAACCCCTTCACACTAGCGAAAAGGTAATTCCCACAGATGCGCTTTATCGATCCACGGTGATCCCGAGTGCATAATCGCCAAATCACTCATCGTGAAGCATGATCCGTCCCGATGTCGGCTTATAGGAAGGGAACAGCTCGATAGCTTAGATCGCTGCCGCGATCGGCGTTTATCAGGACTGATCTTATGTTCAGCCGGCTTCTGGCTCGAAGACCTCGGTAATCGAAGATCGGTTCTGCTCAAGAACCTATTTGACTTCGGACCGGTTCCGCGACCGGCAGACATGGCCGTTCACTACTGTTGTGCTCGGCGCGTTGCCTTTCGCCGTCTGGCGGATTTTGGTATCTGCTTGCCGCACGAGGGCGGGACATTGGCCATCTGCTTTGCAAAGACGCGGTAGCTTTGTGTGCCCGGTTGCAGCGTGGACCAGTAGCTGCTGCGGGAGAGCAGAGGCTCATCATGGTCAATGATTTGGGTCTTCAGTATCCGGATTCCGCAGGCAAGATTGCGCTCAGGCTGAAGGATCGTGCGGGCTGGGTCTTTGAGACCGAGCCGGCTGTCGGCCTGCCAATCGAAGTCGCAGCCGTAGGTTTCTCCGTCCTGATAAGAAAGTTGCAACAGGCCTTCTTGCCGCATGGGACGGTGCGTGATCTTATCCGTTTTCGCGACGGCGGGCTGCGTGTGGTGGGCGGTTGCCTCGGGTTTCAGGCCTGCTTCAGCGGCCGCCATGGCCTGTATCGTGTACGCCCAGAACGCCCGCTTGTCGACTTCTGAGGCGGTTGAGAAGGCCGGGCAATACGACGCTACAGCCTTTGCAGCCTTGGCAGAGAGCATTTCGGTCGGCAGGTTTTTCTCAATGAAGACATCCCATGCTGGCGTCCACGCGTTTTCGGTACCGAGTTCGTCCTTCTTTTCAGAGAGCGGCGTGGCGGGTGCAGCCTTGACCGGGGGCTGGGTGGGTGCGGGCGGTGAGGTGTGAGATTGCTTGCAGCCAGTGACGGCTAGAAGAATCGTGAATAGGACGGACCCAGCACGGTGTGTCATATCAGCCTCACTTCCCGTCATCGCCTCCGGGCAGATTATGGCTACGATGTGTGCGCTTCGGGCACAGTTGTACCTCGGTGAAACCTTTACAACTTTCGGGTAGCGCGTTTATCGTGCTGGATTGCTGACTCCATCGGATTCAAAGAATGAACTTTGTAGAGGAACTCGATACGTCGGCTCTGAAGTTTAGGTCCATGCTCGATTTATCCGACGTCGCAACGTTGCTTTCTTACAATCACCTCAAATCCCGTTGGTGAGGTTTCGGTTTGCAACTCTTTCCATCCAGCCTCGCTTGCCATCGTTCGAATCTCGTCGAGCGAATACGCCCGCTTGATGAGCATGTGCTTGAAGGTGAGGTTGGTGAAGACGCGGTTCCACCAGTTCAGCCCCATCCCCTGGACGAATTGCTTGATGTCCTGCATGGACACGTCGCGTCGCATGTCGATGAGCATTGCCATGCCGCCGGGGCGTAGCACTCGTAGTATCTCGCGCATCGCCTTTACTGGCTCGGTGAAGTTCTTGAAGGCAGCGCGGCACATGACAAAGTCAACACTGTTGCTCTCGATCAGAAGCTGGGAGGCGTTTCCCCGTAAAAATGTGGCCTTTACGCCGGCATCCTCCGCATTCTTTTGAGCAAGCTCTACAAAGGTCCGGCTGATGTCTACGGCACACACGTCGAAACCGCGCTTTGCAAGTTCGATGGAGAGGAAGCCGGGGCCGGGTGCGACTTCCAGCACTCTGGCGCCTGCCGGAACCATTGCTGCAATTCTTGTGGCAAGCACGCGAAAGTCTTCCATGCTTTTACGCGTGGTGCGGTCATACCATCGTGCGATGCCGCCCTCCATGCCCATTCCTTTGTATGCCTTTGCCGAGGCGCTCATGTCTTATTCTCCAGATATCTTAGTTAATAAGATATCTGTATACTAAATCAGAAGCAGACGCCTATGTCCAGGGTTACAAAGAAAAAAAGCCGAACGTCTTCAGAAAAGCCACCAGTTGAAGTCGAAGTGAGTTCAATCGCGAAGCTGCCTGCGCCGGTGACTCCGGCCGATCGTATTGTGCTTGAGATCCGCAAATTCATCGCCTCCAGCATCTTCTTCAATGCGAAGACGGCGGAGAAAGTCGGGCTCGGGCTTACCGATATGCAGATGCTTCACATGCTGCAGCTCTACGGGCCAACTACTCCGAGTCGGCTGGCCGAAGCTACGGGTTTGTCGAGTGGGGGCGTCACGGTCGCGCTCGACCGGCTGGAAAAGAGCGGATTGATTCGCCGTGATCCCAACCCGTTAGATCGCCGGAGTCTTCTCATTAACCTTGTGCCGTCGAGATTGGCCCATATCGCGGCAATGTATGAAAGTGTTGAGGCCGCAACCAGGCAGCAGCTCGCTACTCTTTCGCAACGTGATCTCGAAGCGGTCGTCCGCTTCTTTGAAGCGCTCGCCCTGGTGCGAGCTAAGAGAGACAAACGTTGAAGACTAGTCCCGAGAAGTCGGCATACGGGATGACGGCATTGGCGAAATTTTTCGATAGCCACCTTCAATAACGCCATTGGGTGCCATCCGCCGGACGCTCAAGTAGAGTGAAGAGATGCGAGTTGCCATCGTAACGGGAGCCGCGCAGGGCATCGGGCGCAGAACTGCTGAAGTCCTCGGTGAGGCTGGGTACACTCTTCTGCTGCTCGATATGCAGCCCTGCGAAGCCACGCTGTCAGCAGTGCGCGCGGCCGGCGCTGAAGCAGAAGCGCTGATTGGTGATATCACTGACGAGGCTTTTATCGCGCGGGCTGTATCCCTTGTCACAGAACGTTGGGGCCGTGTCGATGTCCTCGTCAACAACGCAGGTATCAGCTTTATCGCTCCTGCTGAGACCATTGAAGCCTCCGCCTTCCGCCGTGTGCTTGAGGTAAACCTCGTCGCACCCTTCGCTCTCTCCCGGGCCTTCGGCTCCGTTATGCTCGCGCAGCGAGAGGGAAGTATCGTGAATGTTGCGTCGATCGCTGGTCTGGTCGGTGTCAGTGACCGTACGGCTTATAACGCCTCCAAGCACGGACTCATCGGGCTGACTCGTACTCTCGCCGGAGAGTGGGGCGGGCGTGGTGTTCGTGTGAATGCCGTCTGTCCCGGCTGGGTCAAGACAGAGATGGATGTCGCCGACCAGGCCGGCGGCGGCTATACCGACGATGACATCACCGGCCGTGTTCCCATGGCTCGCTTCGCGAGTCCCGATGACATCGCCCGCGCCATCCTCTTCCTCGCCGATCCGGCCCAGAGTGGCTTCATCAACGGCCAGGCTCTGGCTGTCGATGGCGGCTGGACCTCCGATGGAAGCTGGCAAAGCCTGCGCATGCGCAAGCGTTAGAGCACTTTCGCCGTACGGCAGCGGTAGGCAGACCTTCCGTGAAGCGCGTTTGTCGGTACTGACTCGGCCCCAACCAGCATGACAGAATGGCTGGGGTCACGCCTGCGGTCGTCCGCGCGGAATGAAACATCGCGTGGCGAAAGCAGGGATGTGCATCCAGGGAGCGTTACTTTGACCTTGACGTATGTGAGGCCTTTTGTGGTCCTTGTTCTTTTGGTGCTTTGTTCTGCGGCGCAGATGTGTGGTGAAGAGTTTTATGTTTCGCCGAAAGGCGCGGACACGAATCCCGGTACCAAATCGCAGCCCTTTGCGTCTCTCGAACGAGCACGGGATGCAGCGCGTGCAGCGAAGCATGACGCCCCCATCACCATCTGGCTGCGGGGTGGCGACTACCGTAGAACCGCGGCCTTCGCCCTTATCCCCGAGGATAGCGGGACAGCAGCCGCGCCGATGGTCTATCGCGCCGTGCCGGGGGAGAGGGTGCGGATTGTTGGTGGCGTACCGGTAAAGAACTTCAAGAAGTGGCGGGGAGAGATTCTGCGCGCCGATCTGCGCGCGCAGGGAATCACCAACTACGGAGAGATTGTTTCGCGAGGCAAAGGGCGGGCGAACGTTGCAGGTCTGGAGTTATTTTTCAATGGCCAGCCGATGACGCTGGCACGCTGGCCGAACGTTGGCTGGGCGTACACCGGCGCAGCCACCAGGGACAAAGCGCAGAGCCAGTTTGCGTATGAGGGGGAGCGTGCAGCGCGGTGGCGCATTGCCCTGGACAAGGCCCCCGATGCGTGGTTACATGGCTACTGGTATTACGACTGGGCCGATCACTACGAGCGCATCACGTCCATTGATACGGCGCATCATGTCATCGATACCGCAGCGCCCAATCCTGCCTATGGCTACAGGGCAGGGCAGCGCTGGCAGCTGGTGAATATGCTGGACGAACTGGACGAACCAGGCGAGTGGTATCTGGACCGCGCGGCGGGTATGTTGTACTTCTGGCCGCCGTCTCCGATTGCTTCTGGAGTGGCGGAGGTCTCTCTGCTCGATAAGCCGCTGGTGAGCGTCGAAGGCGCGTCGTATGTGGAGTTCCGCGATCTCGCGTTTGAGGTGACGCGCGCCGACGGCATCGTGATGGATGGCGGCAGCCACGACCGCATTGAGCATTGCAGCATAGCCAATACCGGCAACGCAGGTGTAGTTATCCGCGGCGGGGCCGGGGACGCAGTGGAAGATTCGGAAGTTCGCGGAACTGGCGATGGCGGCATCGTTCTCGACGGCGGAGACCGCAAGACGCTCACGGCTGCCGCGCACATTGCTGCCCGCAATCATATTCACGACTATGCCCGCTGGTCGCGCACTTATACGCCTGCAATTAGCGTGTCCGGCGTGGGCAATCGCGTCACTGGCAACACCATCGATCACGCGCCACACTTTGCCATCTGGGTGCACGGCAACGACCATCTGATTGAGGGGAACGATGTGCATACCGTATCGATGGAGACGGGAGACGTGGGCGCATACTACATCGGTGCGGACACCACCGAACGCGGCAACACGGTGCGCGGCAATTACTTCCACAACCTCGGCCTGGGAGATGTAAACGCCGTTTACCTGGACGACGAATCCAGTGGGTCGTTTGTGATTGGCAACGTGATTCGGGGGGCGGCCCGCGGCGTGAAGATTGGCGGCGGCAATGACAACGTTCTCGAGAAGAACAAGTTTGTCGACGACGACATCGGCATCCACTTTGACGCACGCGGTATGGGTTGGCAAAAGGCCTATTTTGACGGTACCAACCCGGCGCTGCTGAACCGGTTGAAGGCGATGCCGTACAAAGAAGAACCATGGCGCAGCCGCTATCCGCAATTGCCGGGATTTCTGGACCAAACACCGGGGCTGCCCACAGGCAATGCCATTCACGACAACGACTGTTGGTGCCGCATCTGGGTCGACTATCGTGACAAGCTGACGGAGAAAAACCTGGACTCGGTGGGTAACCAGGCTCATCCGGAGAAGGGCGCAGAGCGGAGTGTTCGCGGTGTGGATCGAGCCGGGTGTCGACGCCAGGATTGTGACGCCACCGGAGATTCCGTTTTCTCTCAAGCCAGGAGAAAAGGCGGAACGGACGATTACGATCGAGCACGCCAGCCCGGTCTACCTGGGCGTCTATCTGAAGGGCGAGAGCTTTGTCCCGGCTGGAATCAAGATGAAGTAGGGGGCTACTTGTGTCGTGTTTGCAAACTCTTCCACTTGTCCCCCGCGAAGAGCCTGGGTCCGACCTCTATCAGTCTTGGCATCATTTTATGTAAGCTCACACGATCCCACGGAGAATTGGTCCGGGTTCGCAGTCCTTTCTCGTTGAGGTCACTGACGATCTGGGAATAGGAAAAATCCTGGCTCAGCAGCTCCATCATCTGCGTCAAGACCGAGTTCTCGTAGGGGTCGATCTCCAAACGCAGGCCATCGTCGGATAGCCGAAGACCGTACGGAATCTCTTCGGCGTGTTCTGCTTCATGAGGTGCTTCCGACGCCGGAAGTTCTCGACGCCACTCGATCGAAACCAATTGCCATCCGGCCTTCTGGCGTTCGGTGATTAGAGTCGGGCTGAAGGGGCCGGAGATCCTGTCCTTGATTCGTTCAAAGTAAGGCATGTGTTCCCTCCTGCCTATGGACTTGCACTCGCCACGCCAAAGAATTTTGCTTCAAAATCAAGCGGCTGATGCGCGACGGCTTTCGCAAGCTGTACATCTTCGGACAGAGCTGTCCGCATTCGGACAATTTTCCGAAATTCGGCTAACTCAAGATCGAGACGGGACGTACACGAGGAACGGGCGGGATTCGATGAGCGAATCCGCCGTTGGCTGCCTGCCTTCTATTGGCTCAGTTCCTTGAGCCGAGCAAGACGTGTTTTTTCATTCGGGTCGGAACTCAAACTCGGGCTCAAAAGCTCGTATGCC
Source organism: Terriglobus sp. YAF25 (assembly GCF_052113305.1). NCBI lineage: Bacteria > Pseudomonadati > Acidobacteriota > Terriglobia > Terriglobales > Acidobacteriaceae > Terriglobus > Terriglobus sp. YAF25. The sequence goes on along the minus strand of NZ_JBFRCY010000048.1, from coordinate 249 downwards.
CTTCTGAAGCGAGGCTTGGCCTCGTCGGGGCGCCCCATAACAAGCAGAAGTTCTCCGAGTTCTTCTGAGACATAACCCTGCTCAGGGTATTGGATCAAGTCATTTTGGATGGCAAACGCCTCATCGTATCTCTTCAAAGCGCGGAGGCACCGGCCCACAGCCCACCTTGCGATACGAATACGCACCGGATTGCCAGTCGTTTGCTGAAAGTCCAGAGCGGACTCAAACGTGATCAGTGCCGTATTGAAG
>NZ_JBFRCY010000047.1:0-10834 GCF_052113305.1 Terriglobus sp. YAF25 | reverse complement strand
ATGCTAGCCTCAACCTACGCCCGCCCATCAGCAGGCTCCAGATGTCAACAACCTCTTGACCTCCTACAGGCACCCAGAGTATGGGGTTATTGAACTGAGGTGAGATTCCCGTGCACCGCCTACTCCTCGCGCAGGACCTCCAGCGGTTTCTGGCCGAGCACACGGTGGCTGGCGATCCAGCCGGTGGCCACGGCCATAACGGCAGTACCCGCCATCATGGTTAGATCGGTCATCCAGGGAAGCTGGAACTCGATACCCATCTGGCGCTGCAGGAACCGGGCGACCACCGTGGCAAAGATGACTCCCGTGAAACCGGCGACCAGTCCCAGAACGGCGAACTCAATCGAAAAGACGGTGGCGATGCGCGAGCGGGTGGCTCCCAATGTCTTGAGTACAACGACCTCGCGGATGCGGCGGTAGCGTGTGCCTGCGATGGAAGACGCCAGAATCACCATGCCCGCGAAGATGGAAAACGCCGAAAGGAACTGAATCACCACCGTGATCTGCAGTACGACCTGGCGGATGGTCTCGAGCGCCTGCGCCACATCGATCACCGTAACCGTGGGATAAGCCGCGAACATGGCGCGCTCAAGCTGACCCACCTTCTTCGGATCGACGTGCGCGCCTCCGTACCAGACGACCGGGAAGCCCTGCAGCGGAGCCTTGGGCAGAATGAACTCCGCGCGTGAGTAGGCGTGCTGGCCGTCGGACTTGATGATCGCAGCCACTACGGCCTCAATCGGCTTGTCCTGTGCCGAGAAGACAATATGGCTGCCAAGAGAGACACCGAGACGCTGACTCATGCGTTGCCCGATGGCTACCTGGGGCACCGTGCTCCCGGGTTTCCACCATTCTCCCTGCAGTACCGTCGTGCCGGGTGGAAGTTCGTCGGACCAGGTGAGTTGGATCGACTGGAGCATCCGCCTGGGAAAGTTGGTCAGCCGCAGATCTTTGGCTGCAACGCCGTTCACATTGGTGATGCGCGAGCTGATAACCGGGATCAGCTCCGGTTCAGCCATAACTCCAGGCTGGCTGGTAAGCACCTTACGCACGCCTTCAACCTCGGAGTTGGCGATATCAACCAGGAAGATATTCGGGATCTTCGGCGAGGAGACGATACGCAGCTCACGGACAACCGCCTGCTGCATCAGGAAGACAGTCGTAATCTGCATGACGCCGAGGCCGACAGCAGCAAGCAGCGCCGCCGAAGGATTTCCAGGACGATAGAGATTCGCCAGGCCATGGCGAATGGCCGAGGGCAGAGTCAGCCCGGCTCCGCGCAGGAAACGGCGCAGGACAGCAAGCAGGATCGCGGCTGCGGCAAGAAGAGCGATAAGAACCCCTCCGAGACCGGCGGCGAAGGTCCAGCCTGTCTGCGCAGAGTCACTCAGCGTAGCAGCAATGAGCGAGAGACCGAGCAGAATCACAACGGTTGCTAAAAGCTGCGCCCAGTTTGAGCGCAAACGAGCCCAGAAGGCTTTATGAATCGGTTCGTCGGTCTGCTCGACCGCGCGGCGAAGGATCAGGATAGGGCGCACCTTGCGGATATCCAGCAGAGGCGGCAACGTAAACAACAGGGTCGTCAGCAGACCGGCTGTCAGTCCGGTCCCAACCGCATGCCAGTCAAGCGTGAAGGGCGGCTGGACATTGATGAGCCTGCGCAATAGTACCGGCAGAAATCGCTGCACGGCGGTGCCCATAGCGACACCGAGAAGGCCGCCGAGTGTGCCGAGCAATATCGTCTGCAGCAAATAGATGCGCATGATCTGCGAGGACCCGGCGCCGAGCGACTTCATGATGGCGATGGTGTCCATGCGCTGCTGCAGATGGGCACGCATAGCCATCGCAACACCGATGGCTCCAAGAACGAGTGCAACCAGGCTCATCAGGCTCAGAATGCCGGTGGCTCGGTCCAGCCCTTGCGTCAGCGCGGGATTGGTTTCACGGTAGTCAGTCACCTGCGCTTCAGGGAGCAGCGCGACCAGGCGCTCTTTCCACGCCGCGACCTGTTGATCGGAGCTTCGTGCCGGAAGCTCGAAGAGAAAGCGTTCGTTCGACCGGTTCCCTTCTGCGATCAGACCTGCGTCTTCCAACCCTTTGCGTGTAATGATGACGCGCGGACCCGCCGCAAACGATCCCGAGAGACGGTCTGGCTCATTGGTCACGACACCTGCAATCGTGAACAGTCCGTCGCCGATCTTCACGCGATCCCCGACCTTGAGATTCAGCCGGATCAGAAGATCCTCGGCGACGACGATCGTGTTGTCATGCAGTACATTGCGGAGTACGGCCTTCGGCGCGATATCGACCGTTCCATAAAAGGGATAGACGGCCGGGTCAATAGCCTTGAGCGAGACCAGGAGAGGGTCAAGCGAGTGCTCGGCAGAGGCCATGGCGACCATCTCGGTGACAGTGGTCAGACGTAGGCCCTCGTGCTCCATGGCCTCCAACCCCTCCTGCTCTTTAGGAGTCGGCTGGGCAAACATGCGGGCGGCAAGATCGGCGGCCATGATGGAGCGCGCGCGTACGAGTAGCTCCGTGCGGAAGGCGCCACTGAAGCCGCGAACCCCGGTAAGCGCGGCAACGCCGACGGCAACCGAAAGGATGACAAAGGCGAACTTGCCCTTCGACGAACGCATCTCGCGCCAGGCGATACGGCGAGCGGAGGTCCAACTGAGCGACGGCATCTACTCGACCGCCTTTCGCTCGTCGGCGACGATAAGGCCATCCTTAAGAAGAATGCGCCGCCCGGCGAGAGCGGCAATATTGGGGTCGTGTGTCACCATCACCAGGGTGGTGTTCGAGGTGCGGTTCATCTCCAGCAAGAGGTCCAGCACATGGGTTCCGTTCGCGGAGTCCAGGTTGCCGGTCGGTTCGTCAGCCAGCACCACCGGCGGCCGCAGCACGAAGGCGCGAGCAATGGCTACACGCTGCTGTTCTCCTCCGGAAAGCTGAACCGGATAGTGATCCATGCGGGCTTCAAGTCCAACACTGGAAAGAAGCTCCTTTGCACGGGCAAGACCGTCGGAGCCGAGATTGAGCTCGTAGGGAAGAAGCACATTTTCCAGTGCGGTGAGGGTCGGAATGAGCTGGTAGGACTGGAAGACGAAGCCGATCTTTTTTCCCCGCACCTGGGCGAGCCGATCTTCCGGCAGATAGCTGATGCTCTCTCCGGCGATCTTCACATCGCCGGTCGTAGGCGTATCCAGACCGGCCAGCAGGCCGAGCAGTGTGCTTTTTCCGGAGCCGGAAGATCCCATGATGGCGACAAACTCGCCGTGAGCGACGTTGAAGTCGATGCCCTTCAGAATTTCGACAGTCCGTCGGCCGTTGCGGATAGACCGCGTCAGATTGCTTACCTCGATCATGGCTTCGTTCAATTCGCTCTCCCCAATTCGCTACACTGCTTGCGTGAAACTGTCCCGGATTGCCCTGCCCCTCGCCCTGTCACTCACCCTTACCGGATGCAAGACCAGCGATGGTACCAGGCGCGCCGAGGACTACTCGCGCGACACCCACGCGGCCCGGCCAATGGCCCAAAACCCATCTCCGGCGGCAACCTCAACTATCAAAGACGAACGTCCTGTGATTTTATGCTTCGGCGACTCCATTACTGCCGGCTACAACCTCGATGCCGGCCAAAGTTACCCGGATTACCTGCAGAAAGCTCTGGACGAAAAGGGATACAGGTACCATGTCGTCAATCAGGGCATCTCCGGGGACACCACAAAAGACGCACTTGCCCGCGTGGCAGACGCCGTTGCCTTGCACCCTGCCGTGATCCTGGTGGAACTCGGCGGCAACGACGGCCTGCGGGGTATCCCCATTGCCAGTACGCGAGCAAACTTTGACGGCATCCTGGCAAAGCTGACAGCGACCGGGGCCAAGGTCATCCTGCTGGGGATTACGTTGCCGCCGCAGTACGGCAAGGTGTACATCAACCAGTTCAACGAGACCTATGCCTTGATGGCGACGAAGTACAGCCTGACGCTCTTCCCCTTCCTTTATAAGGACGTATACGGAGTCCAGGGAGCGATTCAGCGCGATGGGATCCATCCAACCGATCTTGGCAGCCAGTTGATCGTGAAGAATGTTCTTCCCCTTGTGGAACCGAATCTAAAACGATGAGTTTTTCGCTAAAGAAAAATCCGTTGCTGCCGACATCCGTCGTCGTAACTGCCTGACCCGTTACCTTTTCCCCCGTTTCACGGGGTGCGCTAAAGCGCACAATGAGGGGGCCGATAAGGTTGCAGTAAGACCTCATCGGTCATGGTCACGAAAGGTACTGTGCAACTCTCGGCACCAGCTCGCAACATCACACCTCAGGGCCCCGCAGCAACCGTGCAGGCTCCTGCCGCAGCGGCAGACGGCGCAGGCTCAATGCGTTTCCTCGCCAAGCAGCCGATCATGACTGCGGCGCGCAAGACGATTGGGTATGAGTTGTTGTTCCGCGCCACATGGGAGAATCGCTTCAGCGGTGATGGCGAATCTGCCTCAAACAGCATCGTGGACTGGGCCGTCACCCACGGACTCGAATCGTTAGTGGGTGAAACCAAACCGTTTGTTAATTGCACCCGAGCACTGCTGGTAAGCCGGTGTGCCACGCTGCTGCCCAAAGGAACCGTTCTTGAGATTCTGGAGAACGTCGAGGTAGACGAAGAAGTTCTGGAAGCATGCCGCTACTACCGTAGCCAGGGATTCGCGTTGGCGCTCGACGACTACGATTTCCGCGAGCAATGGGAACCGTTTCTCGACATCGTGCAGTATGTCAAAATCGATTTCTCCCAAAGCACCCCGGAAGATCGAAAAGAAATTATCAAGAGGCTGAAGCCTCGCGGCATGCACTTTGTCGCCGAAAGAATTGAAGACGCCGAGCAATTGAAGATAGCCGTCGCCGAAGGGTTTGATTTCTTCCAGGGCTATTTCTTCATGAAACCCATTATGACCGCACGGCGCGGCCCGGGAAAGTCCATCCATCAACTGCAGTTGCTGGCTGAGATCTGCAAGCAGGATCTGAACCTGGAGTCGTTCCTCCGCATCCTGCGCTCTGAACCGGCCATCTGCTACCGCGTGCTTCGTTACGTTAACTCGGCGGCGGTTAGTTCACGCCGTACGATTACAGATCTGCGGCATGCGGTTATGTTGATCGGCGAGGATGAGAGCCGTCGCATCGTTCGCACGGCTCTGGCAGCCGAACTGACCGGCGGATCAGGAATTGAGGCAATGGAACGTTGTGTCCAGCGGGCACGCTTCTGTGAGCTGCTGGCCACCGATCTGAACAGCCCGTGTGAGGAGCTCTATCTGATGGGTATGCTCTCAGCGGTACTGCCCATGCTGGAGATGGACGTCAAAGATGCGGCCGCCAACCTTCCTTTGCGGGAAGAGGTCATTGCGGCACTTACCGATCCGGCGACCGAAGAAGCTCATGCCCAGGCGCTTTCGCTTGCCGTTGCATATGAACGCGGCGACTGGGGCAGCATGATCGCGTCATGCCATCGCCTCGGTATCGCCGAAGACGATGTCGCTGCCAAGCATTATGCGGCGGAACAGTGGACCAGCGCCGTGGTCCACCACCTGTAGGAACGGTCTCAGCCAATCACAACGATCGGCTGCATCAATGTCCCCGCGATGCGTTTGCCGATGGCGATCAGGTGGCGCTGGCCTTCGAAGATCTTCACCAGGGGAGCGTTGGAGAACTCCGGCAGGTTCACGGCCATACCATTGCGCAGGCGGCCCGCCGTTGCCAGATCGGCTGTCACCGAGGGCATCTCCGACAGAACAGTACGCGGATGGGGGAGGGCTGCTTCCAGCTCGCCTCTCCCAGCGAGCGCTTCCATCATATCCAAAGGCATCGCCTGATCCAGAGTGAACACGCCGGCGCGAGTGCGGCGAAGTTCTGTCAGGTGCGCACCACAACCTGCCGCTTTCCCCAGATCGTGCGCAAGTGAGCGGATATAGCCACCAGCAGAGACCTCCGCGACAAACCGAGCCGTCTCTGCTTCCATTTCGGTGAGCTCAAAGCGATTGACCGTAACGCGCGCCGCCTTCACCGGGACCTCTTTGCCGGCACGCGCCAGCTTGTGCGCAGGCACGCCGTTGATCTTCTTTGCGGAGAAAGGCGGCGGCATCTGCTCAATCTCTCCCCGGAAACGCGAGGTTAAGGCACAGAGCTCTTCGAGTGTCTGTGTCAACGGCTGCGGTGACGCTGCCGGCTCGCCCTCCACGTCGTACGTATCGGTCGCAAAACCGAACCGGATCGCACCGGTATAGGCTTTCTCGGCGTTGGAGAAGAACTGCGCCAGGCGGGTCCACTTTCCCAGAAGGAGAGGAAGAACCCCGGTGGCCATGGGATCCAGCGTTCCAAGATGACCAATGGATTTTTCGCCCGTCGCCCGGCGAACACGGTTGACAACGTCATGCGAGGTCATCCCGGCGGGTTTATCCAGTACTAAAAGTCCGTTCACGTTTCTACAACTTACCCGAGCGGACCAGCGAGAGGAACTCGTTGCGCGTCTGCTGCTGTTCTTTGAATACGCCCAACATGGCAGAGGTTACGGTCGCGGAATTCTGCTTCTCAACACCGCGCATCATCATGCACAGGTGGCGCGCTTCCATAATGACGGCCACGCCCTGCGGATGGATGGCATCRACAATAGCATCGGCGATCTGCCGCGTGAGACGCTCCTGCACCTGAAGACGGCGCGAGAAAACATCCACCAGACGAGGCATCTTGCTAAGACCGATGACCTTGCCGTCGGGTATATAGGCGATATGCGCCTTCCCGAAAAACGGCAGCAGGTGATGCTCGCACAGCGAGTAGAACTCGATGTCCTTGACGATCACCATCTCGTCGTAGTCCACATCGAAGAGCGCTCCGCGGAGAATCTCGGTGGGATCCTGCTTGTACCCCTTCGTCAGGAAAGCCATCGCCTTCTCCATGCGTTCCGGCGTCTTCAGCAGACCGTCGCGAGTGGGGTCTTCGTCATAGCGCAGCAGAARCTCACGGTAGATCTCTTCCGTGGAGGCTTCGCTGAGCGGCCTGTCTGTCAATGTGCTCATAGTGCTTCCCTATTCGCCCCTGTACTCAAAGGAGTTGTTGGGCGTTTCTTCAATACGAATCTTCTCCACCTTTGCCGCGGTAAAGCCCTTCAGAATCTCCCAGATGACCATGGCCAGATTCTCGGTAGAAGGGACCAGAGCAGCAAACTCCGGCAAAGTATTCAGATTCTGATGATCGAACTTCGCAATCAGGCGCCCGTGGGCGAACTCATCGATTTCAACGAGGTTGCAAACCATGCCCGTGGTCGGATCGACCGTTCCACTGAGTACGATCTCCAACCAATAATTATGGCCGTGGCCAAAGGGATTGTTGCACTTCCCGAAGACTTCCCGGTTACGCTCATCACTGAAGCCGTCAACGTGAAGACGGTGCGAGGCGCTGAAGCGATAGCGGCGACCGAGGTAGGCTTTCATGCTTCCCCCATATAGTCGGCGTACAGGTCTTCCATCTCGTAGACGCGGACCTTCACCAGATTGGCGCCGGCGATCTTCCCCTCCAGGCGCTGCCAGATGGCAATGGCGATGTTCTCGCTGGTAGGCTGCATTGTCCCGAACTCCGGGACTTCATAGTTCAGATGGCGATGGTCATAAACGCTGACGACCTCACGCTCAAGGATCTCCTTCAGCTGCTTCAGGTCCACGACAAAGCCAGTGACGGGATCGACCTTTCCCTGAACCGTCACCTCCAGCGTGTAGTTATGCCCGTGGCCGTTACGGTTGGCGCACTTGCCGAACATACGCTGATTCTCTTCCGGTGACCAGGAGTCGACCCAGTAGAAGTGGGACGCGGAGAACTCGGCTTTACGGGTTAACTGAACCATCCACCCAGTTTAGATGAGTGGAAAGCCCCGGAGGTACAGAAACCTACTCCCACTCCATGGTCTTCTGCGACTCAATTTTGGCAGGGTCGAGCTCGATGTTAAAACCCGGTCCGGCAGGTAGAGCGATTCTGGCGTTGTGCGGGAAGAGCGGATTCTTCTCGAAGTGATAGAAATGCGCCATCTTGTTGACCAGGTACTCGCCCAGCGGGAAGGTCATGGGAGGCTGGCTGGCGATGACATGAAGCGCGGCGTGGAGGCAGTGGCCATGCGGCAGAACGGGAACGTCGTGYAATGCCGCCAGGGTTCCGATCTTTACCAGCTCCGACACGCCACCGCACCACTCAGGGTCAGCTTGAACCACGTCGACTGCCTCGGCCTGCAGGTAGCGCTCGACATCCCAGCGGGTGTAAAAGTGCTCCCCTGACGCAACCGGAAAGTTGATCTTGCGGCGCACCTGGGCGAAGGTCTCAATCTTGTTCGGCATGGTGATCTCTTCCACCCACCGGGGGCGATACTGCTCCACCTGGCGAGCCCATTCGAGGGCATAGGTCATGTCCCAGCCGCTATAGCAATCGAACATGATCTCGACATCGTCGCCAACGGTCTCACGCAAGACCTTCACCAGTTCGACGTTCTTGCGCATGCCTTCCGGGCCTGCGCCGGGACCATAGGCCATGAACCATTTCATGTTGCGATAGCCCTCTTTCTTGAGAGCCGTGGCACGCGTACGAACAGCTTCAGGCTCCAGCGAGAACCCCAGGCACGAGGCGTAGTACTCAACCGAGCTGCGAGTGGGACCGCCAAGCAGACGGTAGACCGGAACGCCGAAGTAGCGGCCGCGAAGATCCCACAAGCAGATGTCGCAGGCGCTGATAGCCATCATGAAGATGGAGGCCCGCGACTGACGATTAGAGCGATACATCTCGTCCCACAGCAGTTCCCCGGCTAACGGGTCTTTGCCGATAAGGAACTTCCGCAGATCGCGATGAACGATGACCGCGGCATCCTCTTCGATAGGACCGTAAAGGCCTTCGAGACCCTGATCGGTCTTGATGCGGATGTACATGGCCGAAGGCTTGGCAACGCGGTCTTTGCCGGCCGGGTGGTCGGCATAGACCGGCGGCCGGAGATCGTCGTAGACATCGAGTGGGCTCACCTGCTGCTGCCCGTTCACTCCCGCGGGAACGGAGTACGAGCCGCGGACCTCGAAGATCTCGACATCGCTGATCTTGATAGGACCGTTCGGTCTTTGCCAGTCGAAGTAAAGGCCATTAGCGCGAGGGATGGCGGCGACAAAGGCGCTGGCGGCAAGACCGCGGAGAACCTGACGGCGGGAAGCGATAAACGTCATCGGATGAGCTTTCCTGAACATTTGAGGTGGCGATGATGGGCAGCCAAAGCTGCGCCGTCCAATATAGTTCAGGTGTCGAAAATATGTCTACCGCGAGTAGCGAGGGCTTATCTGAGGCCAGGAAAATGTCGTTCGCACCCACATTTGTTTGTCATTTCGCAGCGACCACCGACAGGGGAGAAATGACAAATCCAAGCTCGTGCAACATCTTGAGACAGGGCTCTTATGGCTAGGTCCCTATGCTTTGTACACTCTGCCCTTCCAGGCGACCTCATGCTTCAGCTTCACCTGCATCCAGCTTCGCCATAGCAACCAGCCGAACATAGGCAGAGCCGCAATGCTGAGCACGCAGTCAATCCACGGAAACTCGCTTTTACGGACGCGGGCGAGATAGCGCCACAGCACGCGAACCCACAGCAGGCCAAGAGCCGCCCACTGCCACCAGAGCAATAACAAGTGCTGCGGCAGGACTACCATCAATACCGGCAGGGTAAGCAACAGACCAAAGTCGATCAGGCGGAAACCCGCCAGCGCCAGCGGCTGCAGGAATAAGATGGCCAGGTTCTTCGTCCAGCCCTCGATCATCGCCGGCAGCGTGCGATACATTTGGGTCTCCAGTGCATCGCCGCCGTAGCGGAAACGGAGGCGCCGCCGCGAGGCTTTGACCTTCCACGCCAGCTCTACATCCTCCAGCACCTTGTCGCCGACCGCCTGATGTCCACCCACGGCAAAGTAAGTCTCCCGATCAATCAGAAGGAACTGGCCATTGGCGGCCGCAATCCGGCTGGCAGGATCGGAGACCTTCTTCGGCGGATATGCAATTGCCAGCTCAGAAAAGATCAAAGGCATAAGTGCCCGCTGCCAGAAACCGGTAACAATCTGCTTTGGCGAATAGGAGAGCATTGCCGCCTCATACTTCTCTGCCTCGCGCATGGCGCGGCCCAGGCTGCCGGAGGCGTGCCGGGTATCGGCATCGGTAAACAACAGCCACTTCCCCTTTGCCTGCTGTGCAGCGGCCCACAGAGCATTGTTCTTGCCGGTCATCCCTTTGCGGCCCGGTTTGGTCTCAAGCGGCGGAGCGTTCATGACGGTCACACCTGCGACGCTCTCGGCGATGCTGTGCGTCGCGTCTGTGGAACCATCGTCAACGACAATCAGCTCCCAGTGGCGGCCAAGCTCGAAACCAGGCTCGCTTTGTGCCGTGAGCGAGCGCAGGCAGGCTTCCAGGCAGGCTTCTTCGTTCCGGGCCGGCACCATCACGGTAAGTTCCATCAGCTCTCCCTTAGAGCATTTTCCCTGTTGCTAGGGTGTGTCATCYAACTCCTGTCGTCAGCGTTGCGAGCGCAAATTTGTCCAKACGAGGCGGAGGCCGAAGGCTGTGGCGGGTCCWCAGTCGAGGCCGACAACGAAGTATGGGCRAATTTGCGCCGCAACCCGAAGGGCCGGGGCAGATTTTCTTCACCCCAGCCAGCAAAGCTGACTGGGGACCCCGATTCCCGATCTCTTCGTCGCTCGTCGTTCCAGTAAGCCAGCTACAGTTCTCTCCCCGATTCCCGATCTCTTCGTCGCTCGTCGTTCCAGTAAGCCAGCTACAGTTCTCTCC